>NZ_SNXO01000044.1 GCF_004362975.1 Aminicella lysinilytica
GGTTGGTGGACCTTTCAATACATCTTAAGATGTGGCAGGTAACAGGCCCTTCTAGGGCCAAAACAAACCACCGGCTGAGCCGGTGGTCATGATTAGTGGCTGGAGGATCGGAAATAGCGCAAATGTAGTATATAATTGGGATATTGTCGGGCAAGTGGCCTCAAATCGCTGTTGTCTCAGGACAGGGGGCCATATGCCCATGATGCCCGACAGTATGAGCCGCTGGCTCGATAGACATAAAACAGTAATACGATATATTAGACAATTGTTGGTATTTTCAAGTTACTTTATAGCTGCCGAATACAACAAAAACCCAAAATTGTACATTAAAAGCTCAAAATTGTACATTGAATATAAAAGGGCTTTCCTTATTGCTTCAAGTGTTGTAAAGTAGTCTTATCAACTTAAAAAAGTAGTCTTATCAACAAAAGGAGGAATAAGAAAGTGTACAGTTTTATTGAACAGGCAGGAAGAGAACTTAAGCAGATCAATTTCTTGATTGAAAAAATCGCTAATAAGTCGACTATAGAGTTAGATGGTTGGCTTTATGTCAAGTCTGGTAAGGATGGAAATAATTACTATTTGCAGAAGAGAAGTAAAAATAATTGTGCGGTGAAGCAGAGCGTTTTTATCGGCACGGATGCCAGTGAGGAGGTCCGCAAGATCAAGGAAAGCAGGTTTTATGCCGAAACGCTGAAACGCTTGGAAGAGGACAAGCGGATTCTTGAAGCTTTGATGCCACAATTTTTGGACTACGGTCCAAGCGCTGTAACGGAGGCTATGCCGAAGGCCTATTCCAGGCTGCCGGCGGAATGCTACGATGATGAGCGATATAAGGAACTGGTTGAATGGGCAAAAGGCGAGTTCGACACAAACCCCAAGGAATTTCCGCCGGGAGCCAATATTACTATAACAAATCAGAAGGTACGTTCCAAAGGTGAACTGGCTATATTCAATTTGCTCGTAATTTATGGGATTCCTTTTCGATATGAGCAGAAGCTCGTGCTCATTGATACCGACGGTACCAGGGTCGTTCGCTATCCGGATTTCACCATCCAGTTGGCTGACGGCACTATAATTTACTGGGAGCACGCAGGGTCAATGGAGAAGCCTGCATATTTCGACGCGTTCTGCGACAAGCTCAGAATATACTATCACAATGGCATAACCTTGGGTGACAATTTCATAGTAACGGCAAACAGGGAAGCGGATGGTCAAGGCATGAACACGGAGAATATTGAGGCGCTGATCTGCGAGTATATATTGCCGCGGGTGAAGACGATGCAAAAGGATGATGCAACAAAAAGCGTGCTTTGAGCAAACACAGATGACATGGCGTTAACTAGGATTTGTCGCGGTTGTTTACCAAAGTTTGTCGCAACTGTTTACTAGCAACTGTCGTAAAGAGACCTCTGCGCTGCGGCGCGGGGGTTTTTGCTGTAATCTATTGACAAACAATATTAAAACAATTATACTGGTATACATATATACGTCAACGGTTTAATCAACTGAAGCGGATCGGAGGCTAATAGATGTTAGAAATATCGGATAAGACGAATCTGCTGGAGCAGGCCAGCTACAAGTACACCCTGCAGGACGTTCCTGAACCCAATCTTTACAGGGACGTTTATAATTATGAGGAAGTTCCAAAGGTTGCTTTCAACCACAGGCGCGTGCCTATGGAAACGCCGCCTGACATTTGGATCACAGATACATCATTCAGAGACGGCCAGCAGTCCATGGCGCCGTACACGGTCAAACAGATAGTTGACCTGTACAAGCTCATGTCCAAACTGGGCGGACCTTACGGACTCATCAGACAGTCCGAATTTTTCATATACACCAAGAAGGACAGAGAAGCAATCGAGAAATGCATGGATCTGGGGCTGAAATTCCCGGAGATCACCACATGGATCAGAGCTACCAAGAACGACTTCAAGATGGTCAAGGATCTGGGCATCAAGGAGACGGGCATTCTGGTGTCATGCAGCGACTACCACATTTTCAAGAAAATGAATATGACCAGGAGACAGGCAGTAGACTACTATCTGGAAACAATCAGAGACGCCTTTGAGGCGGGAGTAGTGCCGCGGTGCCACCTGGAGGACATAACCAGAGCCGACTTCTACGGCTTCGTAGTGCCTTTTGTTAACGAAATCATGAAGCTTTCCAAGGAAGCCGGCATCCCCGTGAAAATCAGGGCCTGCGACACCATGGGCTATGGCGTGCCATACACAGAGGTGGCTTTGCCGCGAAGCGTGCCGGGAATCATATACGGCCTGCAGCACTATGCGGGCGTGCCAAGCGAAATGCTGGAGTGGCACGGTCATAACGACTTTTACAAAGCTGTCTCTAACGCGGCCACGGCTTGGCTCTACGGCTGCTGCGCAGTGAACTGCTCTTTGCTGGGCATCGGCGAGCGCACAGGAAACATTCCGCTGGAAGCCATGGTGTTCGAGTACGGCTCTCTGAAGGGTTCCCTGGACGGCATGGACTCCACAGCCATCACTGAGATTGCCAGGTACTTCAGCGACGAAATGGGCTACGAAATTCCGCCTATGACACCTTTTGTGGGTGAGAATTTCAACGTGACCCGAGCCGGCATCCACGCCGACGGACTCATGAAGGATGAGGAGATTTACAACATCTTCAACACTGATAAGCTGCTGAAGAGAAAGCCAGGCGTGACCATCAGCAAGACCAGCGGTCTGGCGGGCATAGCCTATTGGATAAACGAGCATTACGACCTGGTGGGCGATCAGCAGATCCACAAGGACGACCCTATGGTCCACGCCTTGAAGGATTGGGTCGACGAGCTTTACGCCGACAACAGGACAACGAGCATTTCCAATAAGGAAATCAAAGAGAAGATTAAGGAGTTGAAGGGCAATGATTGAATATAAGAGCGTATCCCTGGCGAATCAGGTTTTCGAGACCCTGGAGAGGAACATCCTCAACGGGACCTACCCAATAGGCGAGGTGATCAGCGAGAAGAGGCTTTCCGAGGAGCTGGGCGTCAGCAGAACGCCTATCAGAGAGGCTCTGAACCGACTGGCCGATGAGGATCTTATCAAGGATTCTCCGATGGGCAACGTGGTGCTGGGCATAACTGATAAGGACGTAGATGACACCTTCGAGGTAAGGAGAAGGATAGAAATCATGGCTACCCGCTGGGCGGCCAAGGCAATGACCAAGGAACAACTGGATGAGATGAAGAACATCATAGATCAGCAGGAATTCTATGCGTCCAAGGATGACGTGGACAAGGTCCGCGACCTGGATACGGAGTTCCACGATCTGATATACGATTCCTGCGGCAGCCCCGTAGTAAGAAGCGTTCTCATGCCTCTCCACCATAAGATGCATAAGTTCAGGAAGGCGTCACTGGCTCACGAGCACAGGATGATCGAGTCCATCGAGGAGCATCGCAATATTTACAATGCAATAATCAAGGGAGACGAGAAGAAGGTCGAGTCGATAATGCTGACTCATATAGACCACGCCTATCAGGGAATGAAAGACGCTAGAGTCCAGGAAAAGTAGCAACAGGAAGGAGTCATAATGGGACTAACAATAGCACAGAAAATAATCAGAGAGCATCTGGTCAGCGGCACTATGGAGCCGGGGCAGGAGATCGCTCTGCGCATAGATCAGACATTGACCCAGGATGCCACAGGAACTATGGCGTACCTGGAGTTCGAGACCATGGGCATACCCCGCGTCCGCACGGAATTGTCTGTGGCTTACGTCGATCATAATACACTTCAATCGGGTTTCATGAATGCTGATGATCACAGGTTCATCCAGTCGGCGGCAAGAAAATTCGGGCTGAAATTTTCCAGGCCGGGCAACGGCATCTGCCATCAGGTCCATCTGGAGCGCTTCGGCAAGCCGGGGAAAACGCTTATCGGCTCTGACAGTCACACGCCTACAGGCGGTGGCATCGGTATGCTGGCCATTGGCGCCGGCGGTCTGGACGTAGCCGTTGCCATGGGTGGCGGCGCATATTACGTAACAATGCCTAAGATGTACAAAGTTAATCTTACGGGTGCTCTGCGCCCTATGGTAACGGCGAAGGACGCCAGTCTGGAACTTTTGCGCCAGCTGTCTGTCAAAGGCGGCGTCGGCGCTGTAGTCGAGTGGGGAGGCCCCGGAGTTGCGACGCTGTCTGTGCCTGAGCGGGCGACTATAACAAACATGGGTGCCGAGGTGGGAGCAACCACTTCCATATTCCCATCGGATGATGTAACCAGGGCGTTCCTGGCGGCGGAAGGCCGTCCGGAGGATTTCACGGCTTTGGCCAGTGATGAAGACGCGGTTTACGACAAAGTCATAGACATCGATCTTTCAACTTTGACGCCGATGATCGCCTGCCCTCACAGTCCTGACAATGTAGTTAAGGTTGGTGACATAGCCGGCACAAAGGTAGACCAGGTCTGCATCGGATCCTGCACCAATTCGTCTTTGTACGATATGCTGAAGGTGGCGGCTCTGCTGAAGGGCAGGACTATAGATTCGTCCGTGAGCCTGTCCATATCGCCGGGTTCCAAGCAGGTGCTGACGATGCTTGCAGACTGCGGAGCTTTGTCAGATATTCTGGCCAGCGGTGCCAGAGTTCTGGAGTGTGCCTGCGGACCGTGCATCGGTATGGGATTCTCGCCTAATTCCGGCGGAGTTTCCCTGAGAACATTCAACCGTAACTTCGAAGGCCGTTCGGGCACTGCCGACGGAAGGGTCTATCTAGTATCGCCGGAGACAGCTGTTGCGGCGGCTCTCAATGGAGTGATCACTGATCCGATGACATTGGGAGAAATGCCTGAGGTGACCATGCCTGATGCATTCAAAATAGACGATAGCGCTATACTTGAGCCGGCAACTCCTGAGGAAGCCGGAGATGTTGAGATAATCCGCGGACCTAACATAAAGGAATTCCCTGCAGGCGAGCCCGTTGATGATGATTTTGCTGCTCCACTTGTATTAAAGGTCGGCGACAATATCACTACAGACCACATAATGCCCGCCGGGGCAAGGATTTTGCCTTATCGTTCAAACATTCCACACCTGTCGCAGTTCTGCTTCGAAGTCTGCGACAAAACCTTCCCTGAAAGGGCCAAGTCGGCCGGCAGAAGTGTCATCGTAGGGGGCGACAACTACGGCCAGGGCTCATCGAGAGAGCACGCCGCGCTGGTACCTTTGTACCTAGGTGTGAGAGTCGTCATCGCGAAAAGCTTCGCCCGCATCCATGCGGCCAACTTGATCAACGCGGGCATCATGCCGCTGACTTTTGCGGACCCTGCCGACTACGACAAATTGTCCCAGGGCGACAGGCTGAAGTTGTCGGGAATCCTGAAAGGCCTTGACAGCGGCGAAATATTATTGCAAGATGGTAATGATGAAATCAGGCTTACATGCAGCTTCACGGACCGCCAGAAGAAGATACTGATGGCGGGCGGACTGTTGAAATATGTAGCCGGGGAGGCAGAATAAAGTGGCAAAATCTAAGGATAAGAATAATAAACCGGGGTTTGTTCGGGAGCTTGTGGATCTGAGCCTGAAGGAAATGAACGAGATGGGGACTATCAGCGATGTCTGCGGACAGTTCAGAAATCTTCTGCAGGATCAGCTGAATCGCGTGTCTCTTATGGCTGACGACAAGCGTGAGCCGAAGAATTACGGGGAACTGACGACGATTACTATTGGCATATGCCCCGGTGACGGCATCGGTCCTGTGATCATGGATCAGGCGGTCCGCGTTCTGGATCTGCTCCTGAAGCGTGAGATCGATTCGGGCCGCGTGGTGATCAACCCTATTCATGGACTGACTATAAGCAATCGTCTGGAGACTCTGGAAGCTGTTCCGGCGGCTACTCTTGAGGAAATCAAAAAGTGCGATGTGCTGCTGAAGGGACCGACTACGACTCCTAAGGGCGGTAATCTGGAAAGTGCCAATGTGGCTCTGCGCAGGGAGCTTGATCTCTATGCAAATGTACGGCCGGTCCAGGTGCCTGAGGAGGGCATCGACTGGACATTCTTCCGTGAGAATACGGAAGGCGAGTATGTTCTTGGCAGCTCCGGCGTGGAGATGCCGGGGAAGCTGGCTATTGATTTCAAAGTCACCACGGACCTGGGCACAAAGCGTATCTGCAAGGCGGCTTTTGATTATGCGGAGGCTAACGGCAAGACGAAGATGGCCTGTGTAACAAAGGCTAATATAATGAAGAAGACTGACGGCAATTTCTCTCGGATCTGCCACGAGGTGGCGCTCAAGTATCCGGACATCGAGCTGGAGGACTGGTATATAGATATCATGACGGCTAATCTTGTTAATAAGGATATCAGAAGCGACTTCCAGGTGTTCGTACTGCCGAATCTCTATGGGGATATAATTACCGACGAGGCGGCTGAGATCCAGGGTGGAGTCGGCACAGCGGGTAGCTCTAACATAGGCGATCAGTACGCTATGTTCGAGGCAATCCATGGTTCAGCGCCACGTATGATCGAGGACGGTTTGGGAGACTATGCCAATCCGTCCAGTCTGCTGAAGGCAGTGGAAATGCTCCTGAAGCACATTGGATTCACAGCCAAGGCTGCTGCTCTCGATGAGGCTTTGGATATTTGCTGTAACCGCGAGAAGGCTGTGGTGGTGACCGGGTTTAAAGATGGCGCTACCTGCGCCCAGTTCGGTGACTATGTTCTGAGCAAATTGCAGGGTTGACCTGTTACATCTGCCATAAGCCTGTAGCAGCAAGGCAACGCCTGAATATAATTTACTGTTTTCTCACAATCTTGGTGCGATTTCAGTTGAAAGAAAACCGCGACCGTGATATAATCAATCACGGTCGTTGATTTATTGTCGGCGTGGGCAGGCTTTCGCAAGCCAGCACCGACGAGAATCGAGCAAAGACTTGCAGTCAACGCTAGGCCGAAAATCAAATATCTGGAGAAGTATCGAAGTGGTCATAACGAGCCGCACTCGAAATGCGGTTGTCCTCCGGGGCACGTGGGTTCGAATCCCACCTTCTCCGCCAAAAGGAGTTCACGGTGGACTTCCTCCAGAAGAAAACGAAAAAGAACGAGGGCGAGGTTCCGCAGTACTATGTGGAAGGCAACCACGAAGCCATCATCGATCCTGCGACCTTCGACTACGTCCAGGCAGAGATGGCAAGGCGGACAAAGGATAAGCACCGCTACAGCGGCGTGAGTATGTTTTCCTCCAAGATCAAATGCGGCGAATGCGGCTGCTGGTACGGCTCGAAGGTCTGGCACTCCACAGATAAATACCGCCGGGTCATCTACCAGTGCAACCACAAGTACAAAGGCGGCAAGCCCTGCGGTACGCCCCATGTCACGGAGGGGCAAGTCAAAGATGCCTTCGTCCGGGCGGTCAATGTCCTGCTCTCAGAGAAGGAAGAATTATCTGCTAATGTGCAGATGGTTATCGCCGTGCTGTGTGACAGCACAGAACTGGAAAAGCGGCAGAGTGAATTGAAGGAAGAACTGGAGGTTGTGGTGGGGCTGGTAGAGCGGTGCGTGACGGAGAACGCCCGTGTCGCCCTTGATCAGGACGAGTATACCGAGCGTTACAACGGGCTGGTCAGCCGCTATGAGGCAGTCAAGGCGCAGTTTGATGAGGTCACCCAGGCGGTTGCTGACAAAGCCGACCGTAAAAAGCTGCTGGAGCAGTTCCTCCATACAGTGGAGGCGCAGGAGCCGATTGTAGAATTTGACGAGCGGCTATGGTCGAGCCTGGTGGATTTCATGACGGTGAACAGCGAGAAGGATATCCGGGTGACTTTTAAAGATGGGACGGAGATACAGGGGCAATAAGAATGTGGATTGTCTGTGTGGTTATATTTTTTGCGACATAGGTTTACTTCTTGTATGCCAATGAATTTTACCATTGTCCGGTGAAGAAAATTTGGCAAGATACTTTTACTATTTTACAGCAGAATAAAATGATTTTTTTGAAACTCGATCATTCCTTCATTCTTCATTTTTCCCAGTTCATTAGACATGGCGCTTCGATCAACTGACAGAAAATCCGCAAGTTGCTGACGGTTAAAAGGAATGAAAAAACTGCTGCTATTTTGGCGTTTTGCCTCATCGGAAAGATAAGCAATCAGTTTTTCACGGGTAGTGCGCTTCGACAGGTAGCCCAGCTTCCGTACAAGATTTCTATTTCTTTCCGAAATTGCAAAGAACAGGTTTTGCAAAACTGTAGTGTGAAACTGACAGGCAGCAGAACAAATGGTCAATATCTTTTTCACATCAAAGAAGATTACCTCGCTGTCTTCTACAGCCATGACATCGTTCATGACAGCGCCGCTTTCGGGCGCAGTATAAGACTCTCCAAACATTTCTCCCGGATTTATGATATTCAGAATACTCCGATTGGCCCAGTAATCATCCTGCTGGATGTATAGCTTTCCTCTTGCAAGAATCATGATATTGTCCAGCCTTTGCCCCTGGTTTAGTACAAACTCCCCTTTTTTGAAATTATCTTTTTTTGCTTGAAGGCAGGAGAGCATGGAGTCAATCTCGTTCTCTTTCACACCGGAAAACAGCACTGTCTTTTTCAGAATTTGAATATCATCTTTCATAAAAACCTCATTTCCGTTGTAAAAACAACAGACTTGTTGCAATCATTATATTATAATAAGCACAGAAAGTCAAGTAAGCAGGAGGTGAAAAGGATGAAGCCCAGAATCAAAATAACCCTTGTGGAGAAAAAAGGTAACTGTTCTTGTCATAGAGGACACAAAGCAGGAGACACATTTGATTATGATGATGACCGCGGCATACTCTGCCCCATGGCGATGCACGTTGCGTTTCCCTATATTGACATTCTTCGTTACGGCGGGTGTCCCCCGAAAGCAAAAAACGGTGAAATAAGGTTTTGCTGTCCTGACAGCGATGTAATCAACGTTTTCAAGATTGAAAAGGTGGAAGAAAAGTCGTGACGATTTTGGAAGGATGTCAAGGGAAGCCTAAAATACCAATGTTAGAAGGGGTAGAATTCCTATCAGAAACAAGAGCAAATGGAGGCGTTAGAGAAGTATACACATTAATCAATAAGAATGAATTACTGTGCAAGCGTATTTATGATCCACCGAAGCCGGAAGATGGTTACCGTGTTTTTGTTGACCGTCTTTGGCCAAGAGGAGTAAAAAAAGAAAACATAAGGATTGATTTATGGGAAAAGGACATCGCTCCATCCACAGAACTTCGTAAATGGTTTGGACACACTATTGAACGGTTCGCAGAGTTTTCTATACGATATATTGCAGAACTGGACGCCAATCCACATGCAAAAGCGTTTTTAAATACAATTCAAGATAAGAGAAAGCACGGAAATGTGACTCTCCTTTTTGGAGCGAAAGACAGGATGTTTAACCATGCTGCCGTCTTGAAAAACTGGATAGAAACGCAGGATTTAAAGACAATATGAAATTTGTGAGGAATAAATGATGATAAGAAAAATTATTAGAATCGACGAAGAAAAATGCAATGGCTGCGGACTTTGCGCAGATGCCTGCCATGAAGGGGCAATTGAAATGGTAGACGGAAAAGCAAAGCTTACTCGGGAAGATTACTGTGACGGGCTTGGTGACTGCCTCCCCGCCTGCCCAACGGGTGCAATTACCTTTGAGGAAAGAGAGGCCCCAGCATATGACCAGTCTGCTGTCCTTGCGGCAAAGGAACAAAAAATGCCTTTGCCTTGTGGATGCCCCGGAACGAATGCAAAAGCAATTCATCGGGAAGCTCAGCTGACCGAACCACTCTCTTCCACTACCAGCCAGTTGTCACAGTGGCCGGTACAAATCAAGTTGGCACCAGTAAATGCCCCTTACTTTGAAAATGCGAATCTTCTGATTGCGGCAGACTGTACCGCCTACGCCTACGGGAATTTCCACAATGATTTTATCAGAAACCATATCACGTTGATTGGATGTCCCAAGCTTGATGATGTGGATTATTCGGAAAAGCTGACTCAGATCATTGCGAATAATAACATCAAAAGCGTCACTGTGGTGCGGATGGAGGTTCCCTGCTGCGGCGGCATAGAGCACGCCGTGAAAACCGCGCTTCAGGCCAGCGGAAAATTTATCCCCTGGAGTGTTGTAACGATTTCAACAGATGGAAAAATATTAGACTGAATGGAGGAGTAAACATATTGAAAACACAAAAATGTTCTGCTTTCAATGTGAACAGACTGCTGGATGCACCGGCTGCACCAGGAATGCAGGCGTATGTGGCAAAAAATCCGGGACCGCCCGGCTTCAGGATAAGCTGACCGGGGCTTTGGTGGGTCTTGCCCGCGCCGTGGAGGGAAACGAAGATCAGGTTACAAAAGAGACCGACGCCCTGGTGATGGAGGGCTTATTCACAACTATTACCAACGTAAATTTCAATGATGAAACCATATCCGCCCTGACCAGCCGTATCCATGCCGAAAAGGACCGCCTTGTGCCGCGCTGCCTTGACTGTGCGTCCGCATGCGGAAGAAATGACGACTATGATATAGATTCTCTTTGGGACGGGGATGAAGATATCCGTTCCCTGAAGTCTCTGATCCTCTTTGGGATCCGCGGTGTTGCGGCTTACGCATACCATGCCGCCGTTCTGGGGTATACAGACGAAGAAGTAAACCGTTTCTTTTACAAAGCCCTGTTTGCCATCGGGATGGATTGGGATACGGATGAGCTGCTTCCGATCGTGCTGGAAGTGGGTGAAATCAATCTGAAATGTATGGCGCTTCTGGATCAGGCAAATACGGAAACCTTTGGCATGCCGACTCCCACAGAAGTCCCTCTTACCGTAGAGAAAGGACCCTTTATTGTCATTTCCGGCCATGATATGCATGACTTGAAACTGCTCATTGAGCAGACGGAAGGAAAAGGTATCAATATTTACACCCACGGAGAAATGCTGCCGGCGCACGCCTATCCTGAACTGAAAAAATTTGCCCATCTGAAGGGGAATTTTGGCACCGCATGGCAAAATCAGCAAAAGGAGTTTGCCAGCATCCCGGCACCAGTTCTATTTACAACTAACTGTCTGATGCCGCCGAAGCCGAGCTATGCGGACAGAGTCTTTACCACCGAGGTGGTGTCCTATCCCGGATGCATCCACATCGGCGAGAATAAGGATTTTACGCCGGTTATTGAAAGGGCGCTCCAGTTAGGAGGTTATAAAGAAGATCAGGCATTTACAGGCATCAACGGCGGCACAAAAGTCACTACCGGCTTTTCTCACGGAGCGGTGCTTTCTGTAGCGGACAAGGTCGTGGATGCGGTAAAATCAGGCAAGATCAAGCATTTCTTCCTGGTGGGAGGATGCGACGGCGCAAGACCCGGCCGGAATTACTATACAGAATTCGTAAAGAAAACGCCGCCGGATACGATTGTACTCACCCTGGCCTGTGGAAAATACCGTTTCAATGACCTTGACCTGGGCACCATTGACGGCCTGCCACGTATCATGGACATGGGACAGTGCAACGATGCTTACAGCGCAATCCAGGTTGCCCTGGCGCTTGCAGATGCATTTGAGTGCGAAGTGAACGAACTGCCGCTCTCTATGGTGCTTTCCTGGTATGAACAGAAAGCAGTCTGCATCCTGCTGACGCTTCTGCATCTTGGAATTAAGAATATTCTGCTCGGTCCTACGCTGCCGGCGTTTATTTCTCCCAATGTGCTGAACCTGCTCATTGAAAAATACAACATCGGCCCGATTACTACCCCGGATGAAGATATGAGAAAGCTTCTTGGATGAAGTGGCGCTGAATGATTCTCACCGATTGCGGTAAAGTATAACCTTTCTCCAATTTGAGCGTTCAATTACTGGACGCTCTTTTTTTATTAAAATTTGTTTCTGCACCTGTTCACTATCGTTAAACGGGTGATGTGTTCATCGTTAATGGGGTATCCGGTGCATCGTTACATTGTATCAATTCCGGTGCGGCAACGGAACTGGCCTGCGGATACGGCGGCTCCGTTGGCGCGCTCAAAGCAATGGGCGCTCTGGAAATGGGTCTTAAGGAGTCGGAGCTTCAGCCTATCGTGGATTCATGGCGCGGTGCGAACCCCAATATCGTCAAGTTCTGGTGGGCGGTCGACCGGGCGGCGAAAGCGGCTATCAAAGGTAAGACGCATACAACCGCTTACGGCGTCGATTTTTCCTACGAGAGCGGATTCCTTTTCATAAAACTACCTTCTGGCAGACGGCTTGCCTATGTGAAGCCAAGAATCGGAGAGAACCGTTTCGGCGGTGAAGCTATCACTTATGAGGGTACCGGCGGCACGAAAAAGTGGGAGCGGCTTGAAACTTACGGCCCAAAACTGGTGGAAAACATCGTCCAGGCGACAAGCCGGGATATCCTCTGCCATGCCATGAATACTCTGCGCTGCTGTGACATCGTAGCCCATGTACACGATGAAGTCATCATTGAAGCGGACAGGATCATGTCCCTTGAGGCGGTCTGCAAACAGATGGGCAGAACACCGCCTTGGGCGCCCGGTCTTATACTCCGAGCCGATGGCTACGAATGCGATTTCTATAAAAAAGATTAAATATGGTACGGTTTCCGTCCTTGCCTGTCCTGTACGAGGTGAGGACGGATTTTCCGTTTATCACGAATACTGCGGAGGTAGAGAAGATGATTTACACAAAAACAAAGCTGAAGGACGGCGCAATCGTGTGCGGTCCAGTTACGGCAAAGAGCACTTATACCCGCTGCGCCGTATGCGGCAAGGAAATTCAGATGGATCTGCGGGAGCTTATTCTCGCCGGAGCGCAAGACCCCTATGACACGGAAGTGAACTGCGCCGAATGCAGCGCGAAGATGATGCACCGCGGCGATATCAACATCGATATCGTTATCCGTCTGACCGATGTTTTGCGGGATATCGGCTACGGCATGGAACTGCACGGACTCTGCGAGGATTTTGAAGTTGAGGACGTCCGCGATCTCGCCCCGGAGGAATATGAGCTTTTTGTCGACGAACTCATCGACAAGATTTCGGAGGTGCGCCATGCCGGATAACAAAAGAACGCTCGTATACATCTGCAGCCCATATTCCGGAGATGTGGCGGCGAACGTAAAAGCGGCGCGAGAATACTGCCGTCTTGCAGTAGAAAAGGGATACATCCCCGTCGCGCCTCATCTTCTGTATCCGCAGTTCATGGACGATAACAACCCGGCGGAGCGAAAACTCGGGATGTCCTTTGGCAACGCACTCATGGACAGATGCAGCGAGGTCTGGGTGTGCGGCGACCGCCTCAGTTCCGGTATGGAGGCGGAGTTTGACAGGGCGAGTGAAAAGAATATGACCATCAAATTCGTAACCGAGGAAGACAGGTGCAAAAATTATGGACGACCGCGAATTTTATAAGCTGTTCGGCGATGCAGTCATAATCACGACTCTGCCGGACAGAAAGCACTACCGCGTCCCGGCGGACGAGGTCTATGACCGCGTGTTCGAACTCGGTAGAAGCAGGAATGTGTATATCAACCCCAATATGAGAAGAGCCGACCTGTCGCCGCACCTCAGGGGTGAGGACGATGATGTGGAAACCCTCATCGCCTTTGTGGCGGATATCGACGTTCACGGTCCCGCCCACAAGGAAACCGAACTGCCGCCGGACAAGGCAGCGGCTATAGCTTTTCTTGACGAGATGAAGATAAAACCCACGGGCTTCGTGGACTCCGGCTACGGCATATACGGCTACTACCTTTTTAAGGAGCCTGTCCCCTTTGCGGATGACGACACCCGTGAACGGGCGAAAGGTCTGCTCCGGGGCTTCGGAAAGCTGTTGATGTCGGAGGCGTCAAAGTGCGGTTGGAAGCTGGACAACGTGTATAACATCTCACATATGTTTCGCGCCCCCGGCAGTCTGAACCACAAGCTGGACGAGCCAGTGCCGTGCGGAGTTCTGTCTTTTGACGGTCCCCGATACACCCTTGAGGACTTTGCCGGGTACTACGAAAATTCCCCGTCCTCCGACAGAGAACCGTTTGAGGCAGACCCGGAAATGACTGGCAGCGCTAACAGGATCATGGAACGCTGCGCTTTTGTGCAGAAACTCAAAAACGACCCCAACAGCGTGACTGAGCCGGAATGGAAAGCCATGTGCGACAACATTTCCCTCGTCCCGGACGGAGCGGAGCTGTTCCATGAGTGGAGCGCCCTGTATGACGGCTATTCCGAAGAGGAAACGGAGCGGAAGATTCAGCGTTCACAAAAGGTCAAGCGCCCGGTCACCTGCCTGTATATCCGGGAGAACCTCTGCTTTGACTGTCCTGCGGGCGGATGCGGCGTAAAGGCTCCCGTCGTTCATGCGCTGCTTTCTCTCCATGAACAACTTGAAATACTGCTGGCAAAAAAGAAGATTGACGGCGATGAGGCTCTGGACGACCGCACTCTTCGGCTTGCCGGGTATGCGAAAGTAAAAGCGCCCGCCCTCTACGCTCGGCTCAAGCAGCTCATAAAAACATCCGGCGTGGGGATTCGAGATTTTGAACACGCTGTCAAGTTCACAGCGGATAAGGCCATAGAGCCGGAGTTTGACAGTATGCAGGCAGAAATTGACCTTGACGGCATCGACCTTAACGGCGCTGTGGAACCTGCCGGATATCAGATCAGCATTGAAGAAGGCATTTGCTCCACATCCTACATCAACGGCGTTCCAATAAAAGCCAGCCTCTGCCATCAGCCTGTGGTTATCACCGCAAGGCTTGAGAATATCGACAGCGGCATGGAGATGATGGAACTCGCTTTCATGAGAAACGGCAAGTGGAAGACCCTCCGCGCTCCCCGGTCAAATTTGTTCAACAAGACCTCCCTCGTAAAATACGCCGACAGCGGTCTTCTGGTGTCCTCCGACAACTCTGAGGGCATGGTGCGGTATGGTCAAGTCCATATTTGTGTGTAAATTCACTTTCAAGCATATATCAAACTACCTTTATGCTGCTTTAAGCATTTTCTGTTGTTTCTCTGCTATT
>NZ_SNXO01000045.1 GCF_004362975.1 Aminicella lysinilytica
CTTTTGTTCATTGACATGACCCATGGCCTCAACTATAATGAATTCATGTAGTTTATTTTATTGGAGGTTAGTACATGGCAAATAACGGCAAGGGCCGCTTCAGTTCCAATACGGGCTTTATAATGGCGGCCGTAGGATCCGCTGTAAGTCTGGGAAACATCTGGGCATTTCCTTACAAAATGGGTGCAAACGGCGGTTTCGCCTTTCTTATAATATATATAGTAATGGCAATTTTCATAGGATACCCCTTGATGCTGGGAGAGATCTCCCTGGGACGCAAGACCGGCAAGGCAGCCATCGGTGCCTACAACGAGGCGAACCCGAAATTCACAGTCAACGGCATCATCGAGACCATCGTACCGTTTTTCCTGCTATGCTTCTTCTGCGTACTCGGCGGCATCATTCTGAAATACACAACAGCTAACTTTTGTGACATAGTTCATCTGAAATGGGGCCTGCGCAGCACCAACAGCGCATCTTACTATGAAGCCTTCGTCTCCAATCCTAAGCTGACGATAATTTTTATGCTGATTTTCATCATTGCGACAGCCATTATCGTCCTGCGCGGCGTACAACACGGAATAGAATTGTTTTGTTCACTGGCAATGCCGGCCGTGTACATTATGCTGGCCATTATCGCCATCAGGAGCTGTACTTTGCCGGGTGCTATCGAAGGCCTGAAATTCATGTTCAAGCCGGACATGTCCGTCTTCGCCAATATGGGCTGGCTGAAAGTCTTCGCCGTGGCGGGCAGCCAGATGTTCTTCTCTTTGTCCCTTGCCTCGGGCGCGCTGATTGCCTACGGCTCATACATGCGCAAAGAAGACAACCTGGAGCGGAGTGCCGCTTGGATACCGGCTTTTGACACTATTGCCGCGTTGCTGGCAGGCCTGGCTGTTCTACCGGCCATATACGCCATGGACATCAGACCGAGCCAGGGCACCGGCATGCTTTTCGTATCACTTCAGACAGTTTTCGACTCCATGGGATTCATGGGACCGATTTTCGGATTTATATTCTATCTGCTGGTTTTCCTGGCAGCGTTCTCATCGTGTATCGGCCTTATGGAAGGCTTTATTTCAACGATCATGGACAGGCGCATCAGGATGGGAAAGACAGTCAATCGTCCTTTCACCGTGTGGATCATCACTATGCTGACCATCTGCGGCGGCATCCTGGTCTGCGTCGACAAAATGGGACTGAATTCGTCTATGTGGAAGCCTTTCGGTATGGACAGCTGGCTGCAGGTTTTCGACCTGAGTGCGGAGGGACTGCTGATGCCACTGGGCGGTCTGCTTATGGCCATTCTGCTAGGCTGGTCCAGGCGCGGCTACCTGGATGATGAAATAAGGATCGGCTCATCGTACAAGTCGAAATGGTTCGTAGATATCTGTTGGCGCTACATCGCGCCGGTGTTCATGCTGTTTATTCTGGTGTACCAGTTCAGCAGCTATTTCCTGTCGAATATGGGATGGTTCCAGACACTATTCGGATAGGCTAAATTCAACATGCCCATGTAAACCAAAAAATACAGCTCAGTTTCAACAAAAGGCCGGCAGTTTGGTGCCGGCCTTTTTGGGTTTTGCCTTGATCATTTCTGAAGAAGGTCGAATGTTTGTTTTATCGATTTCTA
The DNA here is from genome assembly GCF_004362975.1 of Aminicella lysinilytica. GTDB lineage: Bacteria > Bacillota > Clostridia > Peptostreptococcales > Anaerovoracaceae > Aminicella > Aminicella lysinilytica. The sequence continues at coordinate 1,634 of NZ_SNXO01000045.1, forward strand.
TTAAATTCGCAGTATATTGCTGTAATTAGTGTATACGTTGACTCCCGCAACCTTCTTGTAAGCTCTTACCTTGTAATAGTAATGCTTCTTAGCATTCTTTTTGAATGTGTAATGTGTTGATTTAACAGTCTTGATACACTTGTATCCACTGGCCTTCTTAGCCGATCTGTATACCCTGTAAGTAGTCAGGGAAACCGTACCGCTGGCCTTCCAATTCAATTTAGCCTTCTTAGCAGAAGCCTTCTTACTCAGTTTAACCTTTGTTGCCTTGACGGCCTTCTTAGTCTTGGCGTTCTGGGATGCCGTTGTGGCCGCTATAGCCTTCTCAGCGTTTTCCTTAGTCACGATAGCATAATGGGAATTGTGGCCTGTGGTGAACTGATAATCCATCTGACCATTGGCTCCTTTTACAGCCTTACCCGGTACGGCGAAGGCGTTATTGTCGTTATCCAAATAGATGCAGGCTGCATCTTCAGCCTCTATGCTTGCCGGGATCTGTGTCTCCACTGTGACGGTTCCTCCATTGAAGTTCGTCACATTGCCCTTAGGCGTAGCCAACTTTAGATCGAGCACCTTTGCGTCCTTACCTAATCCATTCTGCAAAGCAGCCGGCAAAGACTCCAAGGCGATATTGCTGACCTCCAGGGTCACCTGACCTGCGCCGCCAACTGCTCCGGCCACTGCGTCGAGAGCTTTTTGATCCAAGGTCACATCAGCAACGGCCGTGTCAAAGGTTACGGTCGCGTTAGTATCGGTGGCCAAAGCATTCACTGCAGCTGCCGGCATGCTTACGTAGACCTTATCAGCGCCAGTCTCACCGGTGACTGCTATTACTACCTTGGTGTCTACATTTCCGCCCGTTGCCTCGGCATTTTTAACACTGTTCAAAATGTTACTTGCTTCTGTGTCGCTGACGGTTGCGGTCACCTGACCTGTAGCTGTAGTCGTTACGTCCGGCGTGGTGGTAGTAGTTGTCTCCACTTTGCCAGTCGGCGTAGTAGTCGTGTTTGTATTTGTCTTAGGCGGGATGTACCCCGCTACGGTGTAATCGCTACCGGACTTGCTGACAACATAGCCCGATGCTACATATGTGCTTGGGTCTGCGGAGAATGTGCCGCCCCTAACTACATAATCTTGATCTGTAGTATTCTTTTTAGCAAGCAGATGATCTATTCCTGTCATCGTTTCATTTTTGAATGTTCCGCCGTTGATAGTCGCTGTGCATGTGCCATAATTCTTTATGACGTTTTTACTTGTACATGTGCTATTTGCAGGGACAGTGAAAGTTCCGCCCTGAATATCCAGCTCGGCTTTCGTATCTCCATTTTTGATCACGTTATAATATCCAATATATTCGCCGCCTGTGATAGTCAGTTTGGCATTATCAGTCATTGTTCCAGGCGTATGGCTGGATTTCCCGTTGATGATCGTGCTCGCGTTCACGCCATTTTTAGTATCTGCTTTGCATTCATCCGCAAGACTCATAGTTCCTTCATTCCTGATGGAGTACCATCCCGCCGCTGCGAAGTCACCGCCGCTGCATGTGACGTTCCCGCCTTCTGTGTTGAAGAGAGCAGATTCACCATTGCTTACCGCCTGGATTATTCCTTTTCCTTTAACAGTCAGTGTCCCCGCGTTCTTTATCGTCGGATGTGCGTCATAATTTCCGGTGTTATAGTCGGTGTATGAAGCACCCGTAATGTTATGACCATTGAGATAAAGCGTCGCTGTCGTGTTCTTCTGTACACTGAGCTCGCCCGTCATATCCGCGCCTAAAGTAACTGCCGCGGATTTGCCTGCAGCTATGCTGCTGAGCACGCACTGTGCTGATCCTGCAGTCGTCGGTGTTAATGAACCGCCGTTGATGACGATCTTGCCGTTTGTTCCATCATTGGTTCCTTCATGTGATGTTTCAATATTACCATTGATACTGCATCCATCGTTTACCGTTACAGTAGGGGTGGCGTATGCATTGAAATGGCAAGAATCAAAAGCATGCTGACCGGTCATCGGTGCTTTGATAGTAGTATTTGTAAAACTTGTGCTGCCGCAATTGTTGCTTACTACATATCCGTTGTCTCTGCAATACTGCCCGTCTGCAACTACATTATTGAGCTTCAGGTTAGAATAATTCTGAATCAATATGAAGAATGACCCGGGGTCGCCGCTCTTTACTGTAGGGTTCTGCGCAGAGCAGACAGTGCCGTTCTCTATGGTGATATTACTGCCCTTAAGCAGCTGCATACCGTTGGTTTCTGTTCCTGAGGATCCTACTCCTTTATTGATAGTCAGAGTATGATTTCCTAAATCAAAAGTAATATTTTTACTTTCCGGTACGATAACTCCGGCCTCTGTGCTGTCCTTCTCTAGGGTTATAGTAGTCTGAGCATCTGTTGTTACCGCTTTTACCGCCGCCTGTACAGACGCATATTCCGTAGTGCCGATCTTGGCCACATTGCTCTGTGGCGATGTGTCCGCGTAGGCCATCATCGGCGTCATTGCAAGCAAAACGACTATCGACAGAACGATAGTCGCGATTTTTTTACTAACTTCCATTTTGCATTCCTCTCTTCCTATAAAACAAACATTCCGCAGCACCTCATAATAGTGCTGCTGATCGCTCCCCGATTCAAAAAAGTCTGTATTATTGCAAGCTCTCCCTCGTTGTCAAGAGTAATCTGTAAATAACCCACCCTATTATTATAGTCCTCTCCGCTGAGGATTCAATAGGTTTGCAGTAAAAAAATGTTGCAATTGTACAAAATTATAGGAAGGCCATTATTCATAGCCTTCCTATAAGCATTTCTTATAAATACTGAATTTAGCCTAATGTCTTCTCGTCTTCCTTCTCTTCCTCAGTCTCTCCGCCGCCTTTTCCTTTATCGATGAACATGCCGATTGCCATGATCACTGCGAATACGATCAGATAGAATACGATAGGAATAGCGAAACTGCCTGCTGCTTTAGCGATCACATATGGTTTATATCCGTGTGCATAGATTGCCGCGATTACCATGAATACGCTTCCGCATATAGCCAGTATAGGCCATACATATCTCTGTACTGTAGACATATCCGTTGCCTTCTGTATGAACTTGATGAAGATCGGAATGTACATACCATATATGGTTACTATAGTCAGCTCCGATGAATCGAAGGAGAATACGCCGAACCAGTTATTAGGTGCCAGGTTTGCTCCGTAGAAGAATACGAACCAGCAAGCGCAGAGCATAAGTCCTACGATAGCTGAGTTGTTGGACATGTTAGTCTCAGGGTCTACCTGTCTGTAAACCTGAGGGCTAGGTCCTCTTCCTCTGGCTGCTACTGAATAAAGTCCTCTGGTGCATCCGAGCATCAGTCCGTTCATAGTTCCCATACAGGAAATAGCGATGAACAGGTTCAGAACATTTCCAAATACGTTTCCGAAAATATTGATGAATGCTACTGTAGCGCCGCTGTAGATCAGATCCTTATTGGATGCTCCGCCTGCAACTCCTACATAGTAGAAAATATATACTGCCATTACGATGATAGCGCCAATAGTCAGTGCCTTAGGAAGATTCTTCTTGGCGTCCTTCAGCTCCGAGTTGATGGATGTAGCGATGATCCAGCCTTCATATGCGAATGCTGTAGCAACTACTGCTCCGAAAAGCGGATTAACATTTACCGGGTTGGCCATGTCGCCTGTCAGCTGAACTGTATTTGAGAAGTTCTCTGTCAGCTGTCCTGATGCGATTCCGTAGATGATTCCGACTACTGCCATAAGGATCAGCGGGATCAGCTTGATGAACGTAGTGGCTACCTGGAATTTTCCGGCCAGTCTAGGTGAGATGGCGTTTACAAAATAAGCCGCGCAAAGGAAGAACAGTGTAAGGACCATACACTCAGGTCCCGTTACAGGATCCAGGTCCTTAAGTCCAACCGGATTGCATGACTGGATAAATACCAATGTGTATCTGGCGCTTAACCATGCCAGTACTGATGTAAGTGTCGGGTAATAAATGGTTGTCATAAACCATCCGATGAAATATGCATATTTGTGACCTACTGTGGCCTCCGCATAGTCTACGATGCCGTTTACCTTCTCATACTTAGTCGCCATAGTAGCGAAAGCAAGAGAACATACCAGCATGATAACGCCGCCGATGATCCATGCTAAAATGCCGAGAGGCATATTTCCGTTGGTCGCCTGCAGTATTGTCTGTGCTTTGAAGAATACGCCTGATCCTATAACTATACCGACAACCATGCAAATAGCTGTGAGCAAGCCGTATCTTCGCTCAAATCCTTGATTCATAATAAATAACTCCTAACTCTAATTTATATTTCCTTGTTAATAATAAGAATAATTACAATACATAATTATATCACCATTCCCAAATAAATCAACGATTTTTTGGCCTGAAATCCAAATTTTGTCCAAAATACGCAAAATAACAGGCGTCTTTCATAGACGCCCTCAATATTACAGTACCGTTCGGCCTTCGACGGCCTTCAACAGCGTGACCTCATCGGCATATTCCAGATCCCCGCCTACAGGCAGACCGTGAGCTATGCGCGTCACCTTGATCCCCGACGGTTTCAAAAGCCTGGCAATGTACATAGCCGTGGCTTCGCCTTCGATGTTGGGATTGGTGGCCAGGATGACCTCCTGGATCTCACTGTTTTGTTGCAGCCTGACTATGAGCTGCCTGAGATTGATATCTTCCGGACCGATGCCGTCCATGGGCGAAATGACACCGTTGAGCACGTGATACTGCCCGTTATATTCTTTGATGCGTTCCATAGCCATAACATCCTGAGGACTTTCAACTACGCAAATAACGTCATGCCTCCTGCCCTGGTCGCTGCAGATAGCGCAGGGGTCACGATCCGTCAGGTTGCCGCACACTGAACAGTATTTCATAGCGTGCTTGGCCTCAGTTATAGCCGAAGACAGACTCTCCGCCTCTTCATCCGTCAGGGACAAAATGTGGAAGGCCAGCCTTTGTGCAGTTTTCATGCCTATGCCCGGCAGTTTGGAAAGTTCGCCAACCAGTCTGCCTAGGGGCCTCGGATATTGCGTCATATCAAACTCGCTCCCGTTTACAGTCCCGGAATGTCCAGTCCGCCTGTGAGCTTGCCGTACTCGTCGCTCTGGGCTTCGTCGGCCATTCTCACGCCTTCGTTGACCGCTGCAATGACAAGATCCTGCAAAGTCTCGATATCATCGGGATCGACTACGTCTTTATCGATAGTCAGAGCCTTCAGCTCTTTTCTTCCGGTTACTGTGGCGCTAATAACGCCGCCGCCTGCTGTGGCTGTGTATTCCTGCTCGTCAAGTTCTGCCTGCATAGTCTCCATCTGCTTCTGCATAGCCTGCATCTGCTGGATCTGAGCCATCTGGCCCTTCTTGCCGCCACCGCCGCCGGTCTTAGGGCGTTTGCCCGCTCTCATTCCTTTTCCCATGATCTATTTCTCCTTTCGACTCGGCCCTGTAAGCCGAATGCTTTCTACTTTATTTCTACATTGAAGCCCAGGACATCTGTGGCCTGCTGAGCCATTTCATCCAGCTTCCCGTCTTCATCTTTATCTGCTTCCTGCCCCTTCAGTTTGCATACCATACGTCTCCTGACGCCGGTCTGCTTCTCCATGAGCTGGCATATGAGCTGTTCATCCTTTTCCAGCAGACTTTTGAATACGGGGCTGTCTACTATGACCTTGAACTCCTTATCATTCATCTCCGACAAAACTGCCCTTCTCATGGTGTTCAGGCTGGGTTTGACGGTCTCGCCCATTTCAAAGGCTTCTCGCCAGATGTCTTCCAGATCCGCGGCGCTGTCGGCCGTCGTCTGAGGCTGAGCCGTTGTCTGGGGCTGAGCCGATGTCTGCGGCTGAACATCGCTGCCTGCATCGTTGCCAACCGTCTGAGCCTGATCCGCGCCTGCATCGGCGCCTGCCGAGCTTGGTTTTGCGCCTGCATCTGGCTGAGATGTCGCTTTCGGTTTCTGCGCCGGAGCGGACTTCCTGGCCGGCATGCTGATAGCCGGTGAGCCCGTGGACATTACCCGTGCCGGACGCGCCTGACCTGCAGGCTGCCCATACTCAACGCCTGTGGCCAGATCTACGATGACCACTTCCATGAGTATCCTGGCCTGAGTCGAATAGCGAGCGTCATTGATAGCCTTGGCCAGAGTCGTTATGCTGGCGTTCAGCTGAGCCAGCTCGATCTTAGCGCTCTGATCCGCCAGAGCAACTATATTATCCTGAGACATATTCAGCATGTCCTCAGGGTCCTTTACGTATTTAGTGATCAGAAGATTCCTGTAATGAGCCATCCAGTCCTTCATCATCTGCTTGACATCTTTACCCTCCTGAAGGGCGCTGTTCAGCATTATCAGGGCTTCGGAGATATTGTGAGTCAGGACCTTCTCAGTCAGTTCCAGGTAGAATTCCTCCGGCACTGCCCCGAGAAATTCCAGGACCGTGTCTCTGTCCAGGCGTTTCTCACCTGCGGACAGGCACTGTTCCAACAGGCTCAAAGAGTCTCTGACGGAGCCGTCTGCGTTGACGGCAAGAAGTCGCAGGGCATCGTCCGTTATCTCCACGCCCTGTCCCGCGCAGATGTCAGCCATGTTACCCATGATGACGTCGGCAGTGACACGCTTGAAATCAAGCCGCATGCAACGGGACAAAACCGTCTGCGGCAGTTTCTGCGGGTCTGTGGTAGCCATAATGAAAACCACGTTCTCCGGCGGTTCCTCCAGGGTCTTCAGCAAAGCGTTGAAGGCCTGCGTCGACAGCATGTGGACCTCGTCGATGATGTAGACCTTCTTCCGACCTATGCTCGGCGGGTACTTGACGCTCTCACGCAGCTCCCTGATATTATCGACGCCGTTATTGGACGCCGCATCTATTTCTATTACATCCATAAAGCTGCCGTTGCTTATAGCCTGGCAGTTGGCACATTGACCGCAGGGCTTCTCTCCGCCGCTTTCATCGGTGCAGTTGAGAGCCTTGGCCAGGATCCTGGCCGTTGTGGTCTTGCCTGTTCCCCTCGTACCACAAAAAAGATAGGCGTGGCCGACAGTGTCGGTGGCTATCTGATTCCTCAGGATCTTTACTATGTGATCCTGCCCCAGGATCTCGCTGAAGATCTCCGGTCTGTGTTCTCTGTAGAGGGCTTTATATTGCATGATTTCTCCAAATGATATTGCCCTTTAAAAGCTCCGCGTGACGTTGGAGAAGGCTTATCTGCGGCACATAAGAACTTCCGCTTATTGCTGCTTCCTTCCGGACCTGACAAGATTCACGGCATCCTATTGCGCAGGACCCAAACCATGCCAGGCGAAGCTATTAAAGGGCAATTTTTCAACTATATTATTATATGGGTTTTTGCGGCTTATGTCAACACCGCAGGCGCCATTAATGTCAACAGTGACCAAGGCCCTTCGACAAAATCCGACTTTATATGGCTTTGTACAGCTCGTCTGCTGACGGCGGGGCGATTTCTTCTCTGCGTCCGTCAGGATGTACGGCCATGACTCCGGTATCACTGTCGCAGATCTTTCCGATGACGCTGCAGCGTATGTGTCTGGCGTCCAGTTCCGTCACTATCTTATAGGCCTTGGAAACAGGCGCTACTATGAGCATGGAGCCGCTGGAAATAAGTCTCAGCCAGTCGATGCCGAAGTGCTCTGCGATCTTTTCTGTCACAGGCTCTACGGGAATGGCTTCTACTTCCACCTCGCAGCCAAGACCGGAAATGTGGCACATTTCCCATATGGCTCCAAGTATGCCCCCTTCTGTCACATCGTGCATTCCCGACGTTCCTATCTTACCGCAGGCAATACCCTCCGGCACTACGCTGACATCCCTCAGGAGACCCTTTGCGCGACGTATCTCCGCTTCTGTGAGAACGCCTGCCAGCTGCTCCTCCATGTCGGAAGCGATGATTCCCGTGCCTTCCAGACCGGCTGTCTTGGTCATGAGAATCATGTCGCCGGGCTTCATATCTTCCGCTTTCTGTGACGCGCCGGCAAGTCCCCGGCCGAAAGCCGTAGACACGATAACAGGCTTGTTGACCGCGTCGGTTATTTCCGTATGGCCGCCGATGATCTCGACGCCGCAGTCCTCAGCCGCCTGACCGGCCTGAGCCATGATGATGGAAATGTCCTTCTCTGTGGTACCCACAGGCAGCATTACCGCCAGAGTTATGCCCAGGGGCTCGATTCCGTTACTGGCAATGTCGTTGCAGGAAATGTGGATGGCCAGCTTGCCGATATCCTTCACGTCGGCCGTGATCGGATCCGTGGAAATAACGCATTCGTAGTCACCGAAATCCACTACGGCGCAGTCCTCTCCAATGCCGGCCCGGGTCTTCACCTCAGGCCTTTTGAACTTGATCTTGTCTATGACGATGCTCTGAAGCACTTCGCTGTCAAGTTTTCCTATTTTCAACTCACTCATTGATCTCTCCTGTCTCCAGCCATCTGCTGACTGTGGCTTCATCTATTATAGGCACGCCCAGGTCGTGGGCCTTCTTGTTTTTCCCCGATGTGGAGTTAACGTCGTTGTTTATGAGATATGAGGTTCTGGCGCTGACTGAGCCGGCCACCTTGCCTCCTGCATGCTCTATTTCCGCCTTCAGGGCGTCGCGGTTTTCATAATTGTTCAAAGAGCCCGTTATAACAAAGGTCACATTGGCGAAGAAGTCGTCTCTGGCCTCCTCTGTTTCGTCAATGCGTACTACTTTCAGAATATCTTCGACTATTTTCGACTTGACCGGATCGGCAAAGTACGCCACGAAGCCGTCCGCCAGCACGTCGCCTACGCCGTCGATTGCCAGCAGGTCTTCCTTTGTGAGAGACTGGATGGCAGACCATTTCTCATGGCAGGCCCTGGCGATGACCTTGGCGTTAGCCACTCCTATTCCCGGGATGCCGAGAGCGTAGAGAAGCCTTTCCGGCGTGGTATCCTCAGACTTTTCAACCGACGCGACCATATTGTCGAAGGATTTGTCGCCGAAGCCCTCCATTTCCACAATGGCATCGCGGAACTCTCTGATACGGAAAATGTCTGCAAATTCCCTTATGAGGCCGCGGCCGATGAGCTTTTCTATAGTGGCCTCGCTTAGACCGTCGATGTTCATAGCGTCTCTGGACACGAACAAAGAGAAACTCTTGATCTGCTTGGCGGGGCACTCCGGGTTGGTGCAGAACAGAGTCCGGACTCCGCTGTCATCCCTGATGATGGCCTGACCGCCGCATACGGGGCAGGCTGTAGGGATTTCTATATTGTTGCTGGCCGTTATGTCCTCAGCGATCTGAGGGATTATCATGTTGGCCTTGTATACCCTGATAGTGTCGCCTATGCCCAGCTTCAGTTCTTCCATGACGCTGATGTTGTGGACGGAGGCTCTGGACACTGTGGTCCCTTCCAGTTCAACGGGATCGAAGATGGCCACCGGATTGATGAGACCGGTTCTGGATGCGCTCCATTCGATCTCTCTCAGTGTGGTCTCCTCCTGCTGGTCAGCCCACTTGAAGGCTATGGAATCTCTCGGGAATTTGGCTGTGGCGCCTAAGGATCTCCCGTATTCTATATCGTCGTAGAGCATGACCAGACCGTCTGATGGGAAGTCGTTGCTCTGGATCCTGTTTTCGAAATCTGCGATAGCAGCCACAGTGTTCTCGCGATTCACTGCTACGAATTCAACTACATCGAATCCCTGCTCGGCAAGCCAGTTCAGCTGATTCCTGCGCAGGCCGCCGAAATCCACGCCATCTGCCTCTACCAGAGCGAAGGCGAAGAAATTCACGTTTCTTTCCCTGGTGACTCTCGGATCCAGCTGTCTTACCGAACCGCTGCAAAGGTTCCTGGGGTTCTTGTATTTAGCATCTGCATCGCCGATCTCAGCGTTTATCTTATCGAAGTCGCTGTATTTGATCACAGCCTCGCCTCTGAGTACCATGCGCCCATTGAAAGGCACAGATACCGGCACGTTGGCAAAGACTCTGGCGTTGCCTGTTATGACTTCACCTACCTCGCCGTTGCCCCTTGTCAGAGCCTTGACCAGTTGTCCTCCTTCATAGGTAAGGACTATGGTCAGACCGTCAAGTTTCCAGGAAAGAAGCCCCGTCTGGGCCCCCAGCCAGTCTGCCAGAGCTTCACGGCTCTTGGTCTTGTCCAGGGACAACATCCTCTTAGGATGCCTTTCCTTAGGCAGATTCGAAACCACCTCGTAGCCCACCTTCTGAGTGGGGCTGTTTCCAAGAATGATGCCCGTCTCTTCCTCCAGAGCCCGCAGCTCGTCGTAAAGGCGGTCATATTCAAGATTCGGCATGATCTCCTCGGCGTCCTGATAATATGCCCTGGCCGCCCGGTTCAAAAGGTCGACTTTTTCTTTTATCTGTTGTTTTTTGTCCATCTCGTATCCTCTTCAGCGCAAATCCCGCGCCGGTCTATATTTTCTTCAAAGGCGCCAGCCCCTTGGCCAGCTTCTTCATTCCCACGCTGTCAAAAGCCACCTTGACGGTCTTATCGTCCGCCTCGATGACGAGACCCTGGCCGAACTTTTTGTGCTCGACTTTGTCCCCCACGGCGAATTCCGTCTCGCCGGTGCCTGCGTTGGCCCTGGTGTTCATGCGGGCGTATTTCAAAGCGTCGTACGGTTTGTAAGGTTCCTTGGCGTAACCGTCCATGCTGCCGGTGGAAACGCCCAGGCTGGTGCCGCCGCTTTTCTTCTCAAAGACCGCGTCACCTGTAAGTAGCTTTTTGTCCACCTCACGCAAAAACTGTGACTCGCGGGTGTAGTCTGTCCGGCCGTAACGGGTGCGCACGGCTGCGCTTGTCAGGTACAAAAGTTCCTTGGCGCGGGTCATGCCCACATAGCAGAGTCTGCGCTCTTCCTCCATGCCGGCCACGCTGTCGAAGGCTTTGTTCCCCGGGAAAAGTCCGTCCTCAAGTCCCGGCATGAATACCACCGGGAACTCCAGCCCTTTGGCGCTGTGCATGGTCATGAGGGTGACCGTATCCTGATCTTCGTCGTAGTTGTCCACCTCGGCAGCCAGTGTCAGCTGCTCCATGAACTCTTCGACTGTTGGATTCTCCGCATCTTTTTCATAATCGTAAATAACCGATTTGAACTCCATAAGGTTGTCCATACGGGCCTCGGCCTCGACGGTATTACTGTCCTCCAAAGCCTTCATATATCCTGTTTTCACAAGTAAGGTGTCGTAAATGTCCGACACTCTCAGGTTATCTTTCTCCTGTCTGCAGAGGTTGATGCACTCGACCATCTCCTTAACGCTGTCGTAGGCTCTGCCCGGCAAAGTGTCCAGGACTTCCGGGTCGCTCAGGGCCTCCATCATGCTCTGATCTCTGATCTCGGCAAAGGCGGCGATCTTCTCCACTGACTTGTCTCCCATGCCGCGCTTAGGCTCGTTGATGATCCTGCGCAGGGAAAGATCGTCCAGAGGGTTGACCACCAGCCTCATATATGCCATGGCGTCCTTGACTTCCTTCCGGTCGTAGTATCTCTGGCCGGACAGAACTCTGTAAGGCAGTCCGTGCTGACTGAGGGATCCCTCGAAAAGTCTCGACTGGGCGTTGGTCCTGTAAAGTATGGCGAAGTCGTTAAGGCTCCTGCCCTTGTCGGCCATGTACCCGATCTGCCTCGCTACGTAATCGGCCTCTTCCTTGTCCGTGTCTGCTCTGTAATATGGTATCTTTTCTCCGCATTCCTTATTGGTCCAAAGCTGCTTTTCCTTACGGCTGCGGTTGTTGCGGACCACTGAATGGGCCGCCTTCAGGATGTTGTCTACGGAGCGGTAATTCTGCTCCAGTTTGATAGTCTTGGCCTCCGGAAAATCCTTCTCAAAATCCAGGATATTCCTGATATCGGCGCCTCGCCACTCGTAAATGCACTGATCGTCATCGCCGACTACGCAAAGGTTGTGATGGCTCTCGGCCAGCATCTTGATGAGTTTGTACTGAATGTGGTTAGTGTCCTGATATTCGTCTACCATTATATAATGAAAGCGCTGCTGGTATTTCAGCAGGGCCGCCTCGTCTCTCTCGAAAAGCTTCACGGCGTTGAGGAGGATGTCGTCGAAGTCCATGGCGTTGTTCTTCTTCAGCCTTTCCTCGTACTCCTTGAAAACCGTGTAGATAGCCTTGGTCTTATAATTTTCCTCTTCAGCTGCGCGGTATCCTTCCGCGTCCTTTTCCTTTTCCTTGCTCTTGCTGATTACCGCCAGAATGTACTGAGGCTTGAATTCTCTGTCGCTTATGCCCTTTTCCTTCAGAATATTCCTGACCAGGGTCTTCTGGTCCGAAGTATCATATATAACAAAATTCGGCTGGTAGCCGATCTGCTCGGGAAATATTCTCAGCATGCGCAGGCACATGGCGTGGAATGTCATGATCCACATATTGCTGCAGTCTCCGATAAGGTCTTCGACTCTGCTGCGCATTTCCGACGCGGCCTTGTTAGTAAAAGTCACGGCCAGAATGTTATATGGCGAGATGCCCTGATCCACCATATATGCGATCCTGTGGGTCATAGTGCTGGTCTTGCCGGAGCCCGCTCCTGCCAGTATCAGAAGTGACCCTTCTATCTGTTTAACAGCTTCCTGCTGCTTGTCGTTCAAATTTTCTAAACTCATTTTCTTCTCCTGTTTTTCATTTTATTGCCGTCTTCCATTTTATCATATCCGGGGTGAAAATGAAACGGTATATTGCCCGGCGGGTGCCGCGCGGGCGGCCGGTGCTGGCGGTGGCCGGCAGCCGGAGCGGCAGGGGCAGCCGGGGCGGCCGGCGGCGCAGCGGGGCAGGCGCAGACTTGTTTTCCAACAAATCAAGGAAAATGGCTACCAAAAAAAGAAAACCGGCATGTTTTCAATCACATACCGGTATTTATTCAGGGTTTTTATAGCAGTTTTTTTAATTAACTAATCGTCA
>NZ_SNXO01000046.1 GCF_004362975.1 Aminicella lysinilytica
GGTTCTACCTCTACACCCAGTGTTAAAATTTAATGAAAGGAAAAGTTTGTGGTGATTTTTGCAATTTACACTTGACAAAGGTCACTTCATAACAGTTGCTTCAAATTTAGAGGCAACTCCTTTATTTAGTTGAAAGCATCCTTGTTTTACTCCGCGCAAGAATTGGCTTGATATTCGAATCAATGTGGCGCGTTCGGATTCTCAGATAGGGCTTCGCGCAAGAATTGCCTAGTTTTTGAAAGCACTGTGGCGGGAAGCCTTGATATCAGTCACTTCTGGATAGTGGACATATTATGGTGTAATTTCATTAGATGGGAATTCTTATAGAATCTGCCTGAAAAGACCAGATAATTGTACCGCGCACGTATTAGGCTGATACCCAGAACGATAGTGCGGATTTTTTGTTATTGTAAACCAAAATCGCACGTATTGACCTGATTCAAGATGTCAAGGTGCGCCCCGCTAGGTATGTTATCCATAATTGGAAATATATGTTATCTGATTAGACCTAAAACGCACTTGTTTCCCTCTATAGCAGCTGATAAGTGCGAGGGAAACCGTTGAAATTCCAATATGCGCACCTCCGCGCTCTGAGAATCACAGATAAGTGCGGAAAACCAATTGGATTCGACCAAAATGCACCTTCCTTCCTAAATATGGGGGGCATAAGTGCAGGCGCGCACGTATACGACCAAATCAATAATATAAGGTGCGCGACCCAGGGATCGTACCACTGATGGAGCCATACCCTACGGGTGATATATTTTAACTCAAGTGAGTTTACACACAAATATGGACTTGACCCACTTCTGATAGGCTCTCCCGCCACATTGATTTAATTTTATATGGAATTCTTCAACCCCGGCCTATGCCTAACCTGCGCGACCCGAAAGCAGGCTCCAGCCCAGCGCCAACGCCTTTACCAGAACAGCGGGCGTTTCGGCGGGCGGCCGAGAACTTTGATCTGTTTGTCGATCTTGGCCTGAGGATATTTCTTGACCAGTTTCATGAGTATTGGTTTGATGTTGTCAGTAGGCTTCTTCAGACAATGCTCCAGAAGGAGATCAAGCAGCGCATCCACTTCATCTTCACTTTCGGCGCCGGCGTCGATAAGTTCCTGACGGGTTATGTCCAGGTCACCCGGCTCGAAGGGATCGCCACGTTTGATCATCTGAGTGACCGCTCTGCGGCTGTCAGGTCTCCTGTACTCGTTGAACCTGGTAATATCGAAAATCGCCTGAGCGTAATCGTCCATATAGTAGTAGAAATCCTTGCCCCAGCCTTTCAGGAAGCGCTTGAGCTGACCCAGATGCTTTACCTGAAGATAATCCATGTAATTGTCGATAGTCTGCATGACCCATTTGATCGTGTCCGGATCGAAATTGGCATCTACCATAGTCTCGCGAGTCGCCTGTGGATCGAATGCGAACATCAGAACATTAAAACGGAAAACCAGATCGTCGCTGCCGCAGTTGTCGAAATGGTCGATGACCGCGTAGAAACTCTTCTTATCCATAAGCTTCTTGATTGGAAAACACTTAGGCATGCAGAAAGCCATGAAGCCTGTCTTCTGGAAAACCTGCAGAGCTTTGCCCGGCTTGGCCAGTTGCAATATTTTCAGCACCTCATCCATCCTGTCTTCCATAGAAATCTCGTCCCACTGCTCCTTGTCCTCGAACCAGTGCTCGAAATTCTTCTTCTTAGCATCGCCGTTTATAATGATATCCTCTATAAGAACATCCATCTTGTTAGCCGGCGGCAACGTCGCGAAATATCCCGTGTCGATCATTGCCTTCTTGATATTCTTATCTGACATTTTTTCCATAATTGTACCTCGCCTTCTACTTTTAAGATTAATACATAACGGATATTATTGCAAGTTTTTTTGTGAACAAAATGCAGCCTGCGGGGTATGGCGCTGGCGCGGCGTGGTATCTGCCGGGGCAGGGGTTTCCGCACGCAAAAAGAGACCGGTGTGCTGGCCGATCTCTCTCTGCATTTTATTTTACTTATCTTATAAGAGTTATTAAAAGGGTTTACACTGTCATCATCCATGTCTGGAACCCAAAGTCTGAAGTTGCATCAGCAACATCCTTAGCCTGAGCTTCAACATAGGCCTTGATATCATCCATGGATACCTTAGCTTCGCGTCTCTCAAGGTAAGCTGCCATTCCTGTTACGATGGCTTCCCTGCTGATAACGGATGCTCCGTTTGCTGTAGCTGCTCTGTAAGCTTTTCTGATCATTAATTCTTTATTCATTTCGATACCTCCATTTATATTTTTATTATCTGGCCTTTCGGCCATGCTTTCTTGTTCACCAATATATATAGCAACCCCCGTGCCAACTTGCCAGATTGGCTACAACAAAATACAACTTGTTGGAATTCCAACGTTTTCCCGAAAACCGTAATTTCCCGTCATAGAGCCAGGCCCGGATTTTGACCCATATTTGGCTCATAAGCCTGATTCACTGCACCATATCTGAGTTGAACTACAGGAAACTTTTCAAAAACTCAAAAAACCGCCTGCACTGGCTAAAATCTACCCTTACAAGCGGTTTAATCATGGAGCTCCCGGCCGGACTTGAACCGGCGACCTGCACGTTACGAATGTGCTGCTCTACCAACTGAGCCACGGAAGCATATGTCGGGGCGCGGCATGGCGCCCCGGTTATTTACTGTTGAATCAAGGCGCGGCATGGCGCCCCGGTTATTTACTATTGGATCAAGGCGTCGCAATTCAGCGCCTCGTTTATTCCGAAACCTATCTTACCATATTATACCTGCATCCGTCAAACCCTAAATCAAATCTGCAGATACTTTTATACTGGCAATACTTGCACGGAGTTTCGTCCTTGATCTTCATAGGGTGGATATCTATGCCTCCGCGGACCATATCCTCGCAGAGTTCATCCAGTTTGGAATCCACCGCCCCCTGCAGTTCCGCGAACTCATCATCTGTCACCAGAGAGTCCGCAGGCAAGCCAGTCAGGCCATTCTTGGTTGCCTTGACAGGGATCACATCCGACGCTCCGGTAAAATCCCCATCCATTTCCCTTATAGATTCCTCGTCAGCCACCATGATGCCCTTCAGCTTGAACTCCTTCTTCAACTCCGCTGAGACCACGTCAGCAATATCAGCGCCTTTGTTCTTCAGTTTATCCACATTGACGCGGGGATCCTGTATGTGAAAATAGAAAACCCCGGCAGGGAGCTTCTCCCCCATTTGCGCAGCCTTCATGTACAGCATCAGCTGCAGCCTGTAACCGCTGACGATTTCCTTTTGTTTCAGATCGAGATTTCCCGACTTGTAATCGATCACCTTCACACGGCCGTTTTCCAGCTGATCCAGCCTGTCGATCTTGCCTTCGATATATATGGTCCTGCCGCCGGCGTCCACGGTGATCGGCGGGATCGCCCTGCCTCTGCCGAAAGCCACCTCGTACCGGCTGCCCTCTATCCTGCCGGCCCGCACATGACCGACCAGTGCCCAGAGAGCCTGGAAACATGTAGATTCCATACGGTTCGACTTGTACTTTTCCTCGTTGCTGAAGCCGAAAAGCCCTTCCTTATAATCTGCGGCTTGCTTTTGTAACACCTGGGCCACCAGCTGCCTGCACTCCTCCTCGGTGACGGAATCCCAACGATTTTCGCTGCTGAGTCTGCCGGTGATCTCCATGAGGCATGCATGATAGACATCGCCGATCTCCCGGCTGGCAACCTCGAATACCCGCAGTTCCTCCGGCCGCAGGCCGTAAGTCACGTAATGGGCAAAGGGGCACTTGGCGAAGGTCTCTATGCGGGACGGACTCAGGGCGCAGGCGCCTGTCTCGTCTTTTTTGAACAAAACATCGGCTTCGCCGTCTCCAAGGTCGGCCGGAGCGTTATCAAAATCAAAGGCTTCGTTGATTCGACCCATTTCTGACTCATCCGCCCGGCGGTACCATTTATCCACGCTGGCCCACAGGGGATCCACGCTCTCACCTCTGGCCGCCTGCCTCATGGCGTCGGTCAGATGTCGCAGAGTGCTCAGCTTTCCTCCCACCAGCTCCATCGAGTCATGACTGTTGAGAATGTCACGCCTGATTTCCAGCCCAGGATGATCCTCCAGCAGGTCGTCTATAAGTTCTGAAGGGCGCAGAGGACTGCCCTCCTCGTCACCGATGGAATAACTGATCCACAGGTGATCTGACGGCTTGGCCAGGTTCCTGTATATAGCCAGTTTCTCCTCCTGGACCCTGACTTTATCGACCTTGCATATCTCATGACCCTCTTCAGACATTTTTTCCAGCTCATCTATGGCGAAAAGCCCGTCGCCGGAATTTTCCGCCGGCAATACGCCTTCATTGGCGCCGACTATGATCATAGCCCTGACCTGTCCCACTCTGGTCCTCTGCATGGTGCCCATCATGATATCATCTGCTGTAGACGGCAACAGCCCCACTTCCACCTGATCCAGGCCCACAGTCAATATCTCTGTGAAATCTTTTCCATCGAAGACCTCATCGCCGGTCAGCTCCACGATCTGGTCGAAAAGCCCCATTATCATTGACCATATCTGATCTGTAGCATCGGCCTGATCCGGCAGGCCCGCCTCTATCTGAGCCTCCTTGAACGACCCTAGGCCACGGCCTATGTCCAGGGGCCCCGTCAGGTAATCATAAAACCCGCTGACGAAAGAACGCACCGTCTGCTTTTTGTTATATATGTCGGCCAGACCGGTGAATATGCGCATGGCCCGCCCGCGCAGGGCTTCAAGCTCCGCCAGACCATCCTCGCCATATTTCGCTGCGCCCTTCTCGAAAGGCTTCAGCCACATAGATCCCTTGATCCTGTATTTCAGAGAATAATTCTCCAGAGCCTCGATCTCATCGTCGGTCAGATTCGTCATGCCCGTCTTCAAAGCCTTGAAAATATCCGTAGTCCTGTACCTGTGTCCCAGAGTTTCCAGCAAGGCAACGATATATATGGCCACATTTGAATTCAGTATCTTCCGCTTGGCATCGTGGAAAATCTCCAGGCCATACTCGTCGAAAACCCGGCCGATAATAGACGCCCTCTTGGTTTGATCATTGCAGATGATGACGATGTCTCTGTAGCGGAGGCCTTCGTCTCTCAGCAGGTGCAAAATATATGCTGCGGCTGTTTCTGCCTCATTGTAAAGATTGGCGGCTTCCACTATGGTAATGTCAGCGTTGTTGTCAATATTATATTCGTCAGAAATGTCGCTTATTCGACTAAATTCGCCCAAAGGGCACCCTGCAGAGTCGGCTCCCTGGCGAAGTTTGTCAATGACCAGGCCTGTCAGCTGGAAAAGGTCCTCGTCAGGGCAGTGACAGTCGTAAGTCATAACTACATTTACTTCCTCAGCCACAGCCATGAGTCCCGTCAGTACTTCCATGGACTTAGGCGCGAAGCTGTCAAAGCCGTAGACCCAGATGCGCGACCCGGTAATGAGCCGTGACTGGCC
Source organism: Aminicella lysinilytica (assembly GCF_004362975.1). Classification (GTDB taxonomy): domain Bacteria; phylum Bacillota; class Clostridia; order Peptostreptococcales; family Anaerovoracaceae; genus Aminicella; species Aminicella lysinilytica. The sequence goes on from NZ_SNXO01000046.1 coordinate 5,472, forward strand.
TATCTTATCAATATACAGATCGATCAGATCCTCCGAATCAGTATACTTGCCTTCGATTTTCTCCTGATACCTGGCGTAGATCAGCCGCAGATCCGCCAGCTTCTTATATAAAAGGCTGTCTTTCCCCACAGTTTCCATTATCTCTGTAATGGTATCAACCGTGGCGCCGTACTGTTTCATTTCTGAAATGAAATCATTGGTCAGCTCTATGAAGGAACTCTTGGCCATGTTCCCCCGGAAGACCTGCAGATTCTCATCTTCCTCTCTGGCGATACTGGTCAGGAGCATCTGGCGGCCGTATTTGTCAATGAACGTGTTCCTGCCGCCGCCAACTTCGGCCAGAATATTATGGCCCAGTCTGGACATACTAAAAACGTCCAGGCCTATTAGGCTTTGGACGCCAAGAATGTCGAATGCACGGCGCTCAGCCTCCAGAGTGTACTGGTCAGGCACAATGACAAGAGTTCTTTCACCGGGACCGTAGCCGGCTTTGGCTATGGTCTCGTAGATGAACTTTTCCTTGTCTATGCATTCTCTTCCGTAATAAATGTTCAGCATGATTTCAATACCTCGTACAGATCATCTGCTTCTTTAATGACATACTCCGGCCGGTCCGGGCCCTGTCTGTCGTCTTCGTCCACCGACAAAGACCAGTCTACGAGAACGGCTTTGACGCCGGCGTTGTGGGCGCACCTGATATCGAACATAGTGTCCCCCACGAAAAGCGCCTCGTCGGCTTTTACGTCCAGCTGGCGCAGCCCGATGAGGGCAGGCTCCGGGTCGGGCTTGTGCTTAGTCGTGTCGTTGCAGGTCACCAGGGAGTCTATATAGCCTTCTATGCCGAAGTGCGCTAGGCCCCGCAGGGTCGTGTCCTTAGTACGCGACGTGACAATGGCCACTTTGTAACCCTTGTTCCTGAGGCCCGCCAGGAGATCCCTGATGCCCGGGAACATGAACAGATCCCGGTCGTCGTGGTTCAGCTGGTAATCCCGGTAGATGTCCACCACATGATCGGTGTCGTGGTCCGGGAAGGCCTTCTCCATACTCTCCCGGAGGGGCTCCCCGAAAGTCTTGACGATCTTCTCCACCGGGTGCTTCTCGCCATTGAGAGTCTCATATGTATGTTGCCAGGAATCGATGACCAGCTGATTGGTGTCGGCCACTGTCCCGTCGAAATCGAATAAAACTGCTTTTACAGTCATCTGTGCTCCTTAAATTTTCATGGTCAGGGAGATCTTCTGCTTATCTCTGTCGATGGACAGGATCTTCACCTTGACCGTATCGCCTACGGAAACTACGTCCATAGGGTGGTTTACGAATTTATTGCTCATCTGGGAAACGTGGACCAGACCGTCCTGCTTGACGCCGATGTCCACGAAAGCTCCGAAGTCAACTACGTTCCTTACGGTACCCGTCAGCTCCATATCCACCTTCAGATCATCGAAGGATCTTACGTCGTTCCTGAATATAACTGGCGGCGCGTCATCACGAGGGTCTCTGGCCGGTTTCTTCATTTCATCGATGATGTCCACCAGTGTCGGTTTGCCAAGGTCCAGGTCTGCAGCCATTTTATCCACGCTGTCTGACAACTTCTTGGCAGGATAGGCCTCCCAGATCTTCTCGTCCAGTTCCTTGACTCCGCCGGCGAGAATGTCGTCGCCGGTGATGCCGATCTTCTTCATCATTTCCTCGGCCGCCTTGTAGGACTCAGGGTGGACAGATGTACTGTCCAGGGGCTCCTTGCCGTCAGCTATCCTCAGAAATCCCGCGCACTGTTCGAAGGCTTTCTTGCCCAGCTTAGGCACTTTCATAAGTTCTTTCCTGCTGTTGAATCGGCCTTCCTCCTCGCGATAGGCAACGATGTTCTTGGCGATGCCCATGTTTATGCCGGCCACGTAGGAAAGCAGTGAAGGTGACGCCGTATTCAGATCCACGCCTACTCTGTTTACGCAGTTTTCAACGACGCCGGTCAGGGCGTTGTCCAGATATTTCTGGTTGATGTCGTGCTGATACTGGCCGACTCCAATGTGCTTGGGATCGATCTTGACCAGTTCAGCCAGAGGATCCTGTAGTCTTCTGCCCAGGGACATGGCGCCTCTGGTGGTAACGTCCAGGTCCGGGTATTCTTCAGTGGCCAACTTGGATGCTGAATATACTGAAGCTCCCGCCTCGTTTACTATAGTATACTGGATATCCAGGTTGTTTTTCTTCAGGTAATTGGAAACGATTTCTTCAGTCTCACGTGACGCCGTGCCGTTTCCTATAACGATGACGTCGCAGCCGAACTTGTCGATGAGCTTGGTCAGAGTGCGCTCGGTACCTGCGATGTCGTTCTTCGGCTGGGTCGGATATATGGTCGTATAGGCTACCAGTTTCCCCGTGCCGTTGAGGGCGGCCACCTTGCAGCCTGTCCTGTAGCCCGGGTCGATGCTGATGACCTTCTTATCCTTCACAGGAGGCACCATAAGCAGGTTCTCCGTGTTTTTCGCGAAGACCTTCACTGCGTCCAGCTCCGCTCTCTCCGTGAGGGTGTTCCTCATTTCCCGCTCTACAGACGGGGCTATGAGCCTCTTGTATGCGTCAGCAATAGTGTCCTTAAGTATCTGAACGAAGATCGACTTCCTGTTTCTGATGGTGTCTTTCTCTATAATGTCTGTGATCTGCTGACTGTCCAGTTCCACCTTGACCTTCAGTTTCTTTTCCTTCTCGCCGCGGTTGACCGCCAGGACTCTGTGATTAGGCATCTTGGAAATGGCCTCGCTGCTGCCATAATACATGTCGTAGACAGTCTTCTCCTCCGGGTCAGTGGCCTCTGTTGAAATCACGCCCCTTGAGTAGGTCTTCTCCCTGATCCTGTCCGTCAGGTCGGCGTCGTCTGCCAGCATTTCCGCGATAATGTCTTCGGCGCCCTGAATGGCGTCGGCGGCCGTGTCCACGCCTTTGTCAGCGTCAACAAAATCCACCGCAACATCCTCGGCCGTGCCGTCTTCTTTTTGTTGCGCGTAGATTATCATAGCCAGGGGTTCCAGGCCTTTTTCCTTGGCCTTGGATGCTCTGGTGGCTTTCTTTTGTTTATATGGCTTGTAAAGATCCTCTACACGCTGCAGTACCTCGGCCTTCTCGATCTCGCCTTTCAGCTCGTCTGTCAGTTTGCCCTGTTCCTCGATGAGACGGATGACTTCGCCCTTACGTTCGTCCAGGCCGCGCAGATAGGTAAGCCTTTCGTCCAGGTCTCGCAAGGTCACGTCGGATAATCCGCCGGTGGCTTCCTTACGATATCTGGCGATGAACGGAATGGTGTTTCCGTCGTCTATGAGTTTTACCGTGCTGTCTACCTGGGAAGTTTTCAGTCTGAATTCCCCGGCTAGTTTCTGTATTATGTCCATTTCTACCTCTTGCTCTTGTCTACAGTTGTTTCAGTTCCTCGTTTATGAAATGGTCCAGGTCACCGTCCATTACTGCGTTGACATTGCCCACTTCGGCTCCCGTTCTGTGATCCTTGACCATGGTGTATGGCTGGAAAACGTAGGAGCGTATCTGAGAGCCCCAGGTTATCAGGGAGAAATCTCCCTTGATCTCCTTCAGACTTTCCTTATGCTGCTGTTCTTTCAGATCGGCCAGACGTGACATGAGGATCTTCATGGCCACTTCCTTATTCTGGTGCTGACTACGCTCGTTCTGACAGGTAACGACGATATTCGTCGGAATATGTGTGATCCTGATGGCCGAATCGGTCTTGTTTACGTGCTGACCGCCGGCGCCGCTGCTTCTATATGTGTCGACTCTTATGTCCTCTGGATTTATCTCTACTGACAGATCGTCGTCGATCTCCGGCATTACTTCCAGTGCAGCAAAAGAAGTCTGCCTTTTCCCGGCTGCATTGAACGGAGAAATACGAACTAGCCTGTGGACGCCCTTCTCGTTCTTCAGGTATCCATAAGCGTTCTCGCCTTCTACCATGAAGGTGGCGCTCTTGATGCCGGCCTCGGTGTCATCCTGCAGATCTACTACATCGACTCCATACCCTTTACTCTCGGCCCAGCGGGTGTACATGCGCAGGAGCATCTCGGCCCAGTCCATAGCGTCTACGCCGCCGGTGCCTGCGTGAACAGACAGGATGGCGCTGTTATGGTCGTACTTGCCATTTAAGAGAGTGGCTAGTTTGAAGGATTCCAGACGGTCAGCCAGCTTGTCGTACATATCTACGATGTTATCGGCTTCCTCTTCATCTTCCATTTCCTCGGCCAGTTCTATAAGCTCGCCTACGTCGTTGAATCCCTTTTCCAGTTCCTCGTATTCCTTGACCTTATTTTCAATGCTGCTTTTCTTCTTAAGCAGACTCTGGGCGGCTTCCGGGTCATCCCAAAAGCCGTCCTTCATAGTTTCCTTATTATATTCTTCGATTTTCCCTCTTAGACCAGCCAGGTCAAAGGGACTCACCTACCTCTGTCAATTTTGCCTTTAGGGACGGCAGGTCCTGCTTGATTGGTTCTAGCTTAAGCATCTTACATCTCCCCTTCTCTTTCTCTCTCGAGATCCTTCTGCATGCAGCAGTTCTTATATTTCTTTCCGCTTCCGCATGGACACGGATCGTTTCTTCCTACTTTCGGATGATCTCTGCGGACTGTCTCCTGCTTGTGCTCGCGCTCAGGGATCTCTGCTCCATCTTCAGGAGCCTCGCCTGCGCCGCCCTGCATAGCAGCGATTATGCTGTCGTCGATATGCTCTGACTTCTTCTCTTCACCGATCTCTATGACAGACTGTCTCTCTGTTCTGGTCTCCACAGTTACATTGAAGCAGTATGTTACTGTCTCTTCGCGGATCTCATTGATCATGGCCTCGAACATGTCGAATCCTTCCTTAGCGTAAGCCGCAACAGGATCCTGCTGGCCCAGGGCGCGGAGTCCGATTCCATCCTTCAACTGATCCATGGCGTCGATCTGATCCATCCACAGGGTATCTACTACTCTCAGGAGTATCATACGCTCGACCTCTCTCATACGGTCAGGCTGTACTTCCTGTTCCTTCTTCTCATAGATTTCTTCGAAGGCGTCATATATACTCTGCTTCAGGTATTCCTCGTCCATGAGGACCAGTTCGTCTGTGTCATATTCCATCTTGCCGACATACTGTTTGGTCAGTTTTCTCAGACTCTTGGTCAGAGATTCGAAATCCCATTCCTCAGGGAATTTGGAAGCCAGTGTTATAGGCTCTACGATATGGTCTATCAAATCGTGAGTCATGCCCATGATGTATTCACGCAGGTCTTCTCCATAGAGGACCTTACGACGCTCATCATAGATGATTTCTCTCTGCTTGTTCATGACATTATCGTACTGCAATACATATTTTCTGATGCCGAAGTTCCTGCCCTCGACCTTCTTCTGAGCGCTTTCTATGGACTTGGTCAGCATGCCGGCCTCGATAGCCTCATCCTCTTCAAGTCCCATTTTGTTGACGATGTTCTGCATCCTGTCGCCGCCGAACAGCCTCATAAGCTCGTCTTCCAGCGAGATGAAGAACTGTGTGGAACCCGGGTCTCCCTGACGGCCTGCACGGCCTCGCAACTGGTTATCTATACGTCTTGACTCATGACGCTCCGTACCGATGATGCACAGTCCGCCAAGCTTGACTACCTCTTCATGCTCGGCATCTCTCTCCACCTTCAGCTCATCATATATGGCCTTATAGTCAGCTCTCGCTTTGTTAAGTTCCTCATCGTCTGACTTGGCGAAACCTGTGGCAAAGCTGATTGCCTCGTCTGAGTAGCCCTTCTTCTTCATTTCCTTCTTAGCTTCGAATTCAGGGTTACCACCCAGGATGATATCGGTTCCTCTTCCTGCCATGTTGGTAGCGATGGTTACCATGCCTTTACGGCCGGCCTCGGATACGATCTCTGCCTCCTTCTCATGCTGCTTGGCGTTCAGTACGTTATGCTTGATGCCGCGCTTCTTCAGAAGGTCGCTGATGAGTTCTGATTTCTCTATGGAAATGGTTCCGACCAGGACCGGCTGTCCTGTGCTGGAAACCTCTTCAACTCTGTTAGCAATAGCCAGGAATTTTCCGTGTTCCTTCTGATATACAGAATCCTGAAGGTCCTTACGGATTATCGGCATATTAGTCGGGATCACGACAACGTCCATGTTATAGATATCACGGAACTCGTCTTCCTCTGTCTTGGCTGTTCCTGTCATGCCGGCCAGCTTGCCGTACATTCTGAACAGATTCTGCAGAGTGATAGTTGCCAGGGTCTTAGACTCTGAACGGACCTTGACTCTTTCCTTGGCTTCTATAGCCTGATGCAGACCGTTGCTGTATCTTCTTCCGAACATCAGTCGGCCTGTGAACTCGTCGACTATGACGATCTCGCCGTCCTTGACGATGTAATCTACATCGCGCTCCATAAGACTTCTGGCTTTCAGAGCCTGCTGAACGTGATGGTTTATCTCCATGTTTTCCGGATCTCCGAAGTTGTCCAGTCCGAAGAATTCCTCGGCCTTGGCTACGCCGGAATCTGTCAGGGAAACCTGCTCGTCCTTTTCCTCTACTTCATAGTCGTTTTCCTTGCCGGCTGTCAGAGTAGTTACGAACTGGTCTGCCTTCTTGTACATATCTGTGGACTTGGTGCCCTGACCAGAAATGATCAACGGCGTTCTGGCTTCATCGATCAGGATGGAGTCGACCTCATCTATGATGGCATAATTGAGGCTGCGCTGTGTCAGCTCTTCCTCATAAGTTACCATGTTGTCTCTCAGATAATCGAAACCGAATTCATTGTTGGTTCCGTATGTAACGTCGGCTCTGTATGCAGCTCGCCTCACATCATCGCTGATGCCGTGGATAACGCATCCAACAGACAATCCAAGGAAGCTGTAAACTTTGCCCATCCACTCGGAGTCACGCTTGGCCAGGTAATCGTTGACTGTGATCACGTGTACGCCTTTGCCCTCCAGAGCGTTAAGGTATACTGGCAAAGTAGCCACGAGGGTTTTACCTTCGCCTGTCTTCATCTCTGCGATACGGCCCTGATGAAGGACCACGCCGCCGATGAGCTGTACGTGGAAATGTTTCATTCCTATGCTTCGCCATGCGCCCTCACGGCATACGGCAAAGGCTTCCGGCAAAAGGTCGTCCAAGGTCTCTCCATTGGCCAGCCTTTCCTTGAATTCCGGCGTTTTCGCCTTCAGTTCTTCATCAGTCAAAGCCGCCATTTCTTCATCGTAGGCTTCAATTTTCTCTACGATCTTGGATACTTTCTTGACCTCTTTTTTATTCAGATCTCCAAAGATCTTTTCTGCTAAACTCATTTACTTTGTTTCCCCTTTCTTATGTTCCTCCTCAGGCACTTCCGTTACCCGCAGGTTGATTTCAGTTGCTTTTCTTCCATCGGATCTGGTTACTTTTCCGGTAAATATCTTATCTCCGACTTCGTACTCGAAGGTGTCTCCGCTTTCCGGCATCTTGTCGATCTGTCTTACGACCCAGCCGTTCACCGTAGTGGCGTCTACATCTTCCTCCTCATCAAAGTAATCGAACATCTTCTCTACATTGGTGCTTCCCAGTACTCTGAAACTTCCATCCTGAAGTTCAGTTATTTCCTGAGATTCCACCTCGTCGTGCTCATCGTATATTTCTCCGACAAGCTCTTCTATGATATCTTCCATTGTGACAAGGCCGGCGGTTCCGCCGTATTCATCAACAACTATTGCTATCTGCGTTTTCCCCACCTGCATCTTCTTCAGAAGATCTGCCGCCTTCATGGAGCCAGCCACGAATACTACAGGTTTGACATAGTCGGAAATTGTTTTCTTGGTTCCTGAAATGTAGTTATGGAAGTCCTTCTGGTTCAGAACTCCCAGGATCTTATCCAAGTCATCCTCATATACCGGCAATCGCGAGAATCCCGTATCCAGAAACAGTTTAGCTACTTCCTTCTTGGTGGATTCTATTTCTATAGCCTTCACATCTACTCTCGGCGTGAGCACATCCCAGGCCTCCAGTTCGTTGAATTCTATAGCGTTCTGTATGAGCTCGCTCTGACCGGCAAGGATGCTTCCCTCGGTTTCCGCCTCTTCAACTATGGTCAGAAGCTCATCCTCGGTGATAGCTCTGTCCTGGTCTCCCTTGAACATCAGCGATAAGAGCTTCTTCCACTGTGCGAAGAGCCAGTTTATCGGCGTGAATATGATCATGAGCAGCCATATGAACGGCGCTGCAAACATTGCGAATTTCTCAGGATTTTCCTTGGCCAGACTTTTCGGCGATATCTCTCCGAAAATCAGGACTACTACAGTGACTACTATAGTTGAGACCGTTGCTCCGTAAGAACCGTAGAGCATAACAAAGAATACTGTGGCAATGGCCGTGTTGGCTATATTTGCCAGGTTATTTCCCACAAGTATGGTCGACAGAAGCATATCATATTTCTCGATAAGTTCGAGCACTCGTTTGGCTCGCTTATCTCCATCGTTGGCCATGTTTTTCAGTCTAATACGATTAGCTGACGTGAATGCCGTTTCCGTGGCGGAAAAGTATGCCGAGAAAACCAGCAATACCAGCATTACCACGATGTATATCCCCATTTTTTGGGTGTCCATCTATTATCATTCCTCCTATATAAATGACAATTGCATTTATTACGAAGTAATCTTAACATATTATGGTTGGAAAATAAAGTATTTGTGCAGATATTCAGCAATTCAACACAAACGGGTCTTTAACACCAAAAACTAAATAGAATCGCTGAGGGCATTGAAAAATGCTCTTTTTTCTTGTCAATATTTTGATATTTTACTTGCGTCTTT
>NZ_SNXO01000047.1 GCF_004362975.1 Aminicella lysinilytica
AATCATAAAAAGTCCACAGTGTTAAATTGATTATATCAAAATTGAAGAAAGAAAGGAGAGTATGCATGTATTTGGACTCAAATACATCATACAAGGAAGGTTATGAAGGACAGAAGTAATTTGGAAATGGCGAAGAACCTGACTTCATACACACTGATATTTATTGTTGCAGATGCTATACTATTGTCCATGGCCAAGTTACTTGGCCATGGCTTTATATACGTAATTGCGTATTTTCTGTTCCTGCTGGGGCCGATGCCCTTCGTGGTAGTTGTGGTCACGGCACTGGCCTTTGCTCACAAGTCAAGGGTAGAGGACGAGGAACGTGGGGCTGTGATTTTTACAATGCTGGGCGTTGCTGAATTGGCGGTCCTGCTGGTTGCTGTACTGACAGGAGTCATTATGCTGAACAATGGTTTTCTGTCAAAGTAGGTGATTTAAATGAGCATCATAGATTCCTTCGATGACAAGTCGGGAGAACTTCTGAAGGCTACGGATCTTCCTGTCCATGCAGGAAAAATCCAGGAGCTCGGAGAGTTTCCGGAAACGGTCATCGTAACTTTTTCCAGAAAAGCAGTGGATCTGGCGCGGAATAAATTCGGCGCCAGAGAAATCAGTTTCATGCTGACTGGTGAGAAAATACCTGTATATGAAATGGACCTGCCGGAAGAATTCGGGCAGGGGCCAGACATGACTGGCTCCCGGTCGCATGATAGCGAACGGTGGCTGGAACCGGCTGATTCACAATCGCATCGCAAATTGGCGATATATCAATCGGGCATGGGAGCACCACTGGCGGTTGCTCTCCTGGAAGAGGTAATAGCCAAAGGTGGTCGGAAATTCATAGTTTTTGGGAGTTGCGGTGCATTGCTACAGAATCTGGCCGAGGGCCGATTGATTGTGCCGGACGAGGCCTACCGCGATGAAGGCACCAGCTATCATTACGCGCCGGCCGCAGACTATATCACCGTGAAAAACGCAGACCTTGTAAGCAAGGTTTTGTCAGAGATAGAAGTGCCTCACGTAGAAGGCAGAATATGGACCACCGACGGTCTGTACCGCGAGACGAAAAACAACGCTGACGCCCGCAGGGCTGAAGGTTGTATCGCCGTGGATATGGAATGTTCGGCTTTGCAGGCGGCCTGCAATATGAGGAACGTCGAGCTGTATCAGTATGTTTATGCCGAGGATATGCTCAGCGATTCCGATTGGATGCCTCGGAACATGGGCCTGGTGACTCATGATGAAATGGAAGGCCATCTTCGCGTGGCGATGGAGATCGCGGCGCGCATATAGGATCAATATTGCGTATTGTTTGTGTTATGAGGGGATCTGGTTTTATGAAAAGCAGTAGATCAAAGGGGTTTACACTGGCAGAGCTTCTGATAGTAGTGGCTATCATTGCGGTGCTTGTGGCTGTGTCTATACCTGTATTCACGGGGCAGCTGGAGAAGGCAAGAAATGCCACTGATGAAGCTAACGGCAGGAGTATCGATCACTGTCTGAAGGTTTATTATCTCACAAGATACGGCGAGGATGATAATATCAATATGTCTGAGCATTTCGGACGAGTCGATGGATATGTTTTCGTCAATCAGGATCAGATAAGGTGTTCCGGAGAAGTTTATAAGGCACTTGTAGCGTCAGGATACGGAAAGAAATCGGACTGGAGACACCCGGCTGGTCATGATGAATATGTTTCCGAGATCATGACGTGTCAGTCGAAAACCAAGTGGAAGGCCTTTCAAATCACTTTCACCATTAAAGATGGTGAGATAGAATTCACCTATTGCAGCAGGGTCAATGGAAAGTATGGGGATGCCTTTGCTAAAGCCATAGGCGGCACCTATAAAGAGATAAATATGGGTGACGAAGAGGGAAAATTCTAGGATAGTTTACCGTTCTATACCGTCGCGGGCTTCTACGCCCTGAGTCCAGTAATGCCTGACTTCATTCATGTCTGTGACCAGATCGGCACGGTCAATGAGGGCTTCAGGAGCGTAACGACCTGTCATGATCAGTTCGGTGCCTTCTGCTTTGGAATCGACCAGGTCCATAGCCTGTTTCTCGCTTATGAGACCGAAGTTCATAGCTATGAAGAATTCGTCCAGGATCATTATATCGTAGGATCCGGACATGAGTATTTCCGCAGCGCGGGCCAGACCGTCAGCTGCGGCTTTTTTATCGTTGGCATCAGGCTCTCTGTTGACTATACAGCCTTCGATGCCGTAGAGTTCTACAGTGACTTCCGGAAATCTGTCCCGAAGGATGCCTATCTCATGATATTCCATGCTCTTGATGAACTGACCGATGTAGACGGAAAGTCCGGCCCCTGCGGCTCGCATAGTCAGCCCCAGGGCTGCCGTTGTCTTCCCCTTGCCGGTTCCTGTATATATCTGAAAATATCCTTTATCCATAATGATGCCTCCTGCTGGCACCATTATATCACTATTTTGATTACCTGGCAGTCATTTGCCATGAGAGTTCTCAAATAGTGGGCGGAGCATTATAATCTATATGCTTCTTCTTTGTAGGTGGCTTCGTCCAGGCCGCTCAACTCCTCGGCCTCGCTGACTCGTACAGGCAGGAAGTGATTTACACATTTTAATATCAGGAAGGTAACTCCGAAGGCATATGCTCCTGCGAATACTGTAGCGCCAAGCTGCAGCAGGAACTGATGGATATTGCCCTCTATCAGACCGCTGACTCCATTGACGGATCTGACTGCAAATACGCCCAGGAGAATAGTTCCAAGCATTCCGCCTACGCCGTGACAGCCCCATACATCCAGGGCGTCGTCCCAGTGAAGCCTGGACTTCAGCTGGATAGCCGAGTAGCAGATGATGCCGGCGCAAAGGCCGATCAGCAGTGCGGCCCATGGCCTTACATAGCCGGCTGCCGGCGTAATAGTCGCCAGGCCTGCAACTGATCCCGTAAGAGCTCCGACGAAACTGGGTTTGCCGTTTTTGATCCAGTCAATGATCAGCCATGTAACCATAGCCACTGATGCGGAGATGTCCGTGTTTGCAAAGGCAATAGCCGCAAGACCATTGGCACCCAAGGCGCCGCCGGCGTTGAAACCGAACCAGCCGAACCACAGAAGCGCAGTGCCCAGAGCCACATGAGTGATATTATGAGGCGCAAGCTCGATTTTGTTCGTGGTTTTTCGACTTCCTACGAAGAATACTGACGCCAGAGCCGCCATGCCCGCGCTGGCATGAACGACGATGCCTCCTGCGAAATCAACGACTCCCAACTGCTGCAGGAAGCCTCCTCCCCACACCCAGTGGGCTAAAGGCACATATATCAGAAAACTCCAGAATACCAGGAAAACCAGGTAACTCTTGAAGTTTACCCTGTCCGCGAAGGCGCCTGTGATCAGGGCCGGTGTTATAATGGCGAACATTTCCTGATAGCTGAAATAAGTAACAAATGGTATGCTCTTGCCGTATGCCGGGTTCGGCGTCATTCCCACATTATTCAGGAAGACATATTTGAATCCGCCTATAAGTCCGTTGATGTCCGGCCCGAAAGCCAGAGAAAATCCGATCATAAACCATATGATCGTGACGATGCCCATTGAAATGAAACTCTGCATCATAATTGTAAGTACGTTTTTACTGTTGACCAGGCCGCCGTAGAAAAATGCCAGACCCGGCGTCATAAGACAAACCAGGGCAGCGCAGATTATCATAAAGGCGGTATCACCTGTATCGATCATTTTATCCACTTCCTCTCTCATTTAATAACCTACCTAAATTATAAAAAAACAGGGGATTTTTGGAATACAAAAAAACCCTGTTTTTGAGTGGTAAAATTCCTTATTTTTTTCTGCGGTTCAGGCGCAAAAGGTACGCTGTACAGGCGTGGCTCCGCGGTCAGACTTCGATTATGTGATTTCTCACGGCGTACAAAACAAGCTCGGTCACGTTTTTGAAGTCGTGCTTTCTCATGATGTTGGCTCTATGGGTCTCTACGGTTTTTACGGAAATATGCAGCTGGTCTGCGATTTCTTTATTGCTGCAGCCCTCAGCCAGCAATTTCAATACTTCCAGCTCACGGTCGGATAGATCCTCGCCTTCCCTTTGTTTCTCAAGGAAACCCGGCAGCATGAGAGAGGCCAGCTCGGGAGATACGTAAATCTGCCCGCCATTGACTGTGCGGATGGCTGCCGCCAGCTCTTCGAAGGCGTTTTCCTTAAGTACATAGCCACGGCCGCCGCTTTCGAAAGCCTCAGACAGCATCTTTTCGTTTTTGTGCATGGTGAGGAATACGATGCGCAGGTCCGGGTGATCCCGGGACAGAGAGCGGGCCACTTCAAAGCCGTTTTTTTTCGGCATGGAGACATCCAGGAGCAAAACGTCCGCAGGATGTTCTCTGATGCCTGGCTCTACGGCCAGACCGTCTTCAGCCTCGCCTACTACGCTGAAATCTTCCTGCTGCTCTAACAGGAGCTTCAGAGATTCCCGAAGTATCTGGTGATCGTCTGCAAGAAATATTTTAATCTTCTCCATATGGGACCTCGATTTCTACTTTAGTGCCTTTGCCGGGTTTGGTAATAATGTGTAAGTCTCCGCCAATCATGCGGGCCCTGTCTTTCATGGAATCCAGGCCTATGCCGTGGATTATGACGGCAGGGTCGAAGCCAATGCCGTTATCTGCAACGGTAAATGTATAACTGGTTTTGGTCGGCCCGAAACTGCAAGTGACTACTGCTCTGGTGGCCTCGCTGTGCTTGACAACGTTGGTCAGGCTCTCCTGGATCAGTCTGTAGATGTTCAGACTTACAGTTTCATCGAAATCCGGCACATGGTCCTGTACATCCAGAGAGCATTCAAAGCCGTAGATGCCGTCCAGACTTTCCGTCATATACGCAAGAGCCTTGGTCAGACCTTCGTCAAGCCAGGCCGGATGCAGGTCGTTGAGTACATTCCTCATTTCTCCTATGCTGGTCTCTGTCAGATCCAGAGCCTTGCGTGATAACTCGCTGTCGTTCATTTTCAACAGCAGTTTCAGGGCCGCCAGACTTTGACCGAGGCCGTCATGAAGAGACCTTGCCAGGTTTTCCTTCTCCTGGGCTTCTGTCTTGGTCAGGAGTTTCGACTGCTTCATAAGAAGACGGTTTTTCTCATTTATCTGGGATTCATAGGAGGAGACCTCCATATAGTTTTCCCAGGAGTATATATCGTTGAATTCTACTATATTCAAGCCCTTCTTCTCGTCTTCGCCGCTGACCCTGATGCCGATAGTTTTATTTATCGCCCAGAACATGAGAAGTGACAGACCGAAGGCCCAGCCGAAGTTTACCATAAGGCCCAGGCACTGGGCGCCGAATTGTTCCATACGGCTGTCGCAGAGAAGGTACTGTTTATCTATGAACCAGGGCAGAAGCAACACGCCGCAGATACCGCCGACCAGGTGGGCAGGTATTGCATTGACTACATCGTCGATACCGTACCTCTCCAGAATAAGTGTGGAAAGGTCGGCGCAGACGCCGGCAATGAAGCCTATGATCACTGCTGACAAAGGATGGCACCAGCCTGACACGGCCGTCACCGCTACCAGACCGCCAAGGACGCCGTTAAAGATGGAAATCAGGTAGCGCCCTTTGCGCCTTCTCAGCAGGTTGGCTACCAGCGCGCCCATCATGCCGAAGCTTGCAGAGAGGGTAGTGTTTAGAAAGACAAGCCCCATCTGGTCCAGGTCCACCTGCTGGTTGCCGCCGTTGAAGCCCAGCCAGCCGAACCAGAGTATGAACACGCCCAGGGTGGCCAGGGGGATATTGGACTTACCAGTCCTGGTTGATGTGCGGCTTCCGACGATGATGAGGCCAGCCAGAGTTATGAACCCGGCCGTAGTGTGGACAACGCTGGCCCCGGCATAATCCATGAAGCCCAGCTGGTGGAGCCACGCAAAGTTGCCGCCCAGCGCATCGCCCCAGACGAAGCGGCCGTAGACGGGATAGATGAGCCCCGCGGCGAAAATGCTTGCCGTCAGGAGTGCGGTGATCTTGCTGCGTTCCGACATAGCCCCGGCGAAAATAGTCACGGCCACGGCGGCGAACATTATGTGCAGGAAAAGGTAGCTGTAGTGGGACGAAGGCATGGAAATGATGCTTTCTCCGAACATGAGATAGTAGCCGATGCTTATGAACATGGCCACGGTGATCATGAAGGTCAGCAGATTTTCTATAGATACGGATATGACGTTCTTACTTTGAACGAATCCCGCCTCATAGCAGGTGAAACCGGCCTGCATGAAGAATACCAGAGCCCCGCAGATGAGGACCCAGATTTGCTGAGTTATCATTTATGTTCCTTCTTCCATGCCTTTATCTGAGAAAGGCGTTCCTTATATTTGGCTTCCAGCCCCTGTGAGGTCGGCTGATAGTACTCGCGGCCAACCAGAGAATCCGGCAGACACTGCATGCTGGTGATTTTCTCCTCATAGTCGTGAGCATACTTGTAGCCCTTGCCGTAGCCCAGATCCTTCATAAGATCTGTAGGGGCGTTGCGGATATTCAGCGGCACCGGATCGGATATCTGGTCCACTGCATCCACGCGGGCAGCGTTATATGCAACCTCCATGGCGTTGGACTTAGGCGACATAGCCATATAGACAACGGCGTGTGTCAGGATCACGTTGCATTCAGGCATGCCGATAAAGTGGCAGGCCTGGTAAGCGGCCACGGCGATCTCCAGGGCTCGTGAGTCGGCTATGCCGACATCTTCACTGGCAAAACGCACAACCCTGCGGGCCACGTAGAGGGGATCTTCTCCCGCCTCAAGCATTCGCGCCAGCCAGTACACGGCCGCGTCGGGATCGGAATTCCTCATGGATTTATGCAGGGCGGAGATCAGGTTGTAATGTTCCTCGCCGTTCTTATCGTACAAAAGTGACTTCTTGGAGATGCATTGCTCCAGGGTGTCTTTGGTGACGGTTGTGGTCTCGCCGTCGTAGTCGCCGTTGATGATGACCATTTCCAGGGTGGAAAGAGCTGTGCGGGCATCGCCGTTGGCAAAGTTAGCAATAGTAGACAGCATATCGTCGTCTATGTTGATTTTCTGCTCGCCGAAACCCTTCGGGTCGGCTATGGCCCTGCGCAGAAGGGATGTCAGTTCCTCGGCGGATAGGGCCTGAAGTACGAAGACCTTGCAGCGGGACAGAAGAGCGTTGTTTATCTCGAAGGAAGGATTCTCCGTAGTGGCGCCTATGAGGATTATGCTGCCCTTTTCCACGAAGGGCAGGAAGGCATCCTGCTGGGCCTTGTTGAAGCGGTGGATCTCGTCCACGAAAACTATAGTCTTGGTTCCCATGAAGTGGTTGCTGTCAGCTTCCTTCATGACGTTGCGTATGTCCTTGATGCCGCTGGTGACGGCAGAGAAATCTATAAAGTTGGCCTTGGTGTGTTTGGCAATGATCCTGGCAAGGGTGGTTTTCCCTACGCCCGGAGGCCCCCAGAAGATCATAGATGACACCTGGTCATTTTCTATGAGGCGGCGCAGGACCTTCCCGGGACCGATGATGTGGGTCTGACCCACGAAGTCGTCCAGAGTCTCGGGCCTGAGTCTGGCAGCCAGAGGCTGCTGCTGTTTATTATCAAAAAAAGTAGTCTGTTCCATTGAAAAACCTCATTCTTATTAAACATATGTTCGATAGGAAAATTATAGCAAATCCACAGGTCACCGTCAAGTATACGCGGAAAATGAAAATTAGCTATTGATATTTTTCAAAAATAGTGAGATAATTGTACTAGAGTATAAAAATCTAAGTGTGGAGGTGGTTCTTTGGAAGAAAAGAACATATACAAGCCAGATGCTAAAGAGACCAGATCGCAGATAGTCAAGTTCTTTCTGTTTTCTGTCTCGGCAGGGATCGTGGAGACGCTGTCATTCACTTTGCTGAAGATAGCTACTCCGTGGAGCTACTGGCCCTGCTATCTCATAGCGTTGATATTATCAGTGCTGTGGAATTTTACCTGGAACAGAGAGTTTACGTTTAAGTCGGCTAATAATGTACCGATAGCCATGTTCAAGGTATTTTTGTTTTACTGCGTGTTTACGCCGGCTTCGACCTGGTGGGGCAACGCCCTGTCAACGAGAGCAGGATGGAACGATTACGTTATATTAGGATTTACTATGGCCATAAATCTGACCAGCGAATATATCTATGATAGATTTGTGGTCTATGGGAATAGTATGAACACCAACAAGAGAGCCAGGCGGCAAGCTGAGGCCGAGAGCGTGGTGAAGGAGGAGAACAACAATGGCTGAAGTAAGAGGAAAGAGAGCCCGCAGCAGAAAACTGATAATGCATGCTGCTAAGGGACTGTTCGAGGAAAAGGGCATTAGAAATGTCACATTTAACGATATAGCTGAAAGAGCGGATATGTGCAGGACTACAGTATTCAATCATTTCGCTACTATCAATGAGCTGATGATAGCTTTGGCAGAGGAAGAAGTCAACGATATCATGGATTACTGCGATGATACCAAACTGCATGGTAAGAAGCTGATCATGGCTATGTTTGATAAGCTCATAGAGGATACAGCCAACTATCCGGCGCTGACCAGTACTTTGACTGCCAACAGCATTATAAACGCCCAGGAGCGTAAGACTATCGGCAGGATAGAACAGCTGATAATAGACAATGTAGGAGACATGACCCCGAAGGAAAAAGAAAAGAAAGTAGTAATGCTGACCGGTTCATATTATGGTCTGGTCAATCATTACTTCATAAATGGTAATATATTTGACCCGAAGAACATGAAGAGACAATTCGGCCTGATGGCTAAAGAAATACTGAAAGAGGAGTGATATACATAATGGAGAATTGTGGTATTAGCAGATGGGACTGCCCATCCAAGATAAACAAGCAACTTAAGGAACTGACGAGCCAGCCTATCTGGGAGGTCAGCGACGAGTACTACGATGGAACTATACTGAAGTATTATGACGACCAATGCAAGCAATCGAAGGAAGTTTTTGACGAAGCGCAGAAATACATACCCGGCGGCGTACAGCACAACCTGGCATTTAACAAGCCTTTCCCTGTATGCTTCAGCAAAGCTGAGGGCGCATACCTCTACGATAAAGACGGCAATCAGTACATCGATTTTCTTCAGGCCGGCGGTCCGACGATCCTCGGCAGCAACTATCCCGTCATCAGGGACGCTGTCATAGATCTGCTCCAGACCTGCGGACCGGTGACGGGGCTCCTTCACGAAGCTGAGCTTCTCATCGCTAAGGAAATCAATCACTGCATGCCTAATGTGGAAATGTTCAGGATGCTGGGCAGCGGTACCGAATCGGTAATGGCGGCAATCAGGATATCCAGAATAGCCACAGGACATAAGCGCATCATCAAGGTCGGCGGCGGTTATCACGGCTGGAGCGATCAGATGGTCTACGGCCTGAAGATCCCTGGAAGCAGAAACCTGCTGGAATCCCACGGGATCCCAAGAAAGTGCTTCGCCCTGACTGATGAAGTAAGGCCTAACGATCTGGATATGCTGGAAGGTTTCCTTCGCATAAACAGATTAAAGGGCGGCACGGCCTGCGTTATCGTGGAGCCAGTGGGACCGGAAAGCGGCACCAGACCTGTAGCAGCAGAATATAACAAAGGCGTACGCAGTCTCTGCGACAAGTACGGCGCTCTTATGGTCTTCGATGAAGTCGTAACGGGCTTCAGAGTAGCATTGTCCGGCGCTCAGGGATATTTCGACGTAGTGCCTGATCTGACCGTATTCGGCAAGATCGTGGCAGGCGGTTATCCTTCTGCCGGCGGAGTAGGCGGCAAAAAAGAATATGCAGGCCTCATGGCTGCAGGAGTGGCTACGGGCAAGCATAGAGCATATGTTGGCGGAACACTGGCGGCAAATCCTTTGTCAGCCCTGGCGGGCTACACAGCCATCAAAGAGATCGAGCGCACCAACGCCTGCGAGATTGCGGGACGCGCCGGCGACAGACTCACTGACGGACTGAAAGACCTGCTGGCCAGATACGAGTTGCCTTTTGTTGCATACAACCAGGGAAGCATCGTACACTTAGAGTGCACCGGCGCCATGAGTTACGACTTCTCATCATACCTGTTTGTCAAGTCGGCTCTGGGACTGCTGAAATATCAGGACATCATGACGGAAAGAAAGGATTCCATGGAGAGAATGGGCGCTGCCTATATGGCTAACGGCATAGTTACCCTGGCCGGCAGCAGACTGTACACATCCATGGCGGACACGGACGAAATAATCGACGAGGCGCTGAACAGATTTGAAGAGGTGTTCAAGCATGTTGTAAAGACGGATAAGTGTTCGGGAAAGTAGGCATATTATGGCTGAATATATTTTGTCCCACGATATAGGGACAAGCTCTGATAAGGCGGTCCTGGTCACCTTCGAGGGTGAAGTGGCCGCCACTTGTTCTGAGCCCTACCCCACCTATTATCCGAATCCGGCCTGGGTGGAACAGGCCCCGGCGGATTACTGGAAGGCGGTCTGCGAGACCAGCCGGAGAATAGTAGATGAAAACGGCATAGAGCCAGGCGATATCAAGGGCATAGTATTCTCGACCCAGGCCCAGGGAGTCATTCCTGTAGACCGGGACGGGAAGGTGTTGTATAATAACATTACATGGGTCGACGGCAGAGCGCAGCTTCAGGCTGAGCATATAATGAAGAAGGTCGGCGGCAAGAAGATATTCACGGCTCTGGCTGGAACGCCGATCATGGGCAAGGACTGCATAGCCGAGATCACCTGGCTGAAGGAGGAGCGCCCCGAGATCTATGAGAAGACTCACCTGATCCTGGATGTGAACGGATACCTGAAGTTCAAGTGTACGGGGAAGATGGTCACGGAACTTTCCGGGGCTTCATCCTATGGTCTGGATCTGAAGAAAAAGACCTGGCTTTCGGTTTTCCCTTTAGTAGGGATCGATATGAAGAGGCTGCCGCCGCTGGTGTGCAGTACTGACATAGTCGGAGGCCTTACACCAGAAGCGGCTTCGGAGTGCGGTCTGGCAGAAGGGACTCCGGTTTTCGGCGGCTGCGACGATGTTCAGTCGGCAGTAGTCGGATCAGGCATGTGCCGCGACGGAGATGTGCATATTTACCTGGGCACATCGGCCTGGGTCTGCGCCACGAGCAAGACGGCGGACAAATTCAAACATGGAGCCGCAGCCATTCAGAGCGCTGATAAAGAGATGAATCTCATTGCCGGCATTACGGAATCTGCCGGCGCCAACATACAGTGGATATGCGATCAGTTCTTCCGTCATGAGAAGGAAGAATACGGCGATGACGGCATCTTCGCCTATATGGACGAGGTAGTGAAGGACATTCCGGCCGGCAGTGACCACCTGATCTGCACGCCGTGGATGCTGGGCGAGCGTTGCCCGGTGTCATCGACAACCACCAGGGCCACTTTGTTCAACGTGACTATGGTCCACACCCGGGAACACCTGATGCGTTCGGTCTATGAAGGCATCGGCTATAACCTGCGGTGGGTACTGGAGAATTATAAGGCGGACTATGGCTTTGACTGCAACGACTTCCGCATTATCGGCGGCGGCGCTTTGGACAAGGTATGGATGCAGATAATAGCAGACATCACGGGCAAAAGTTTCTCTGTGGTGAAGGACCCGCGTAACGCGGGGGCCGTAGGCGCTGCAATGGTTGCGCTTATCGGACTTGGCCATATAAAGAGCTTCGCTGACACACGGGAGTTCGTAAAGATAGACAGGAGATACGACCCCGACCCGGCCAATAAGGCTATTTATGACAAACTTTTTGCCGACTATAAAGAGATATATTATTCTCTCTCCAAGGCTTATGAAAAGGCCAACGGGCAGAGATTCGAGAGTGACTAGGGCCCGGCAGGCCCGGAGGTGTATAATGGATAAAACAGAAACCATCGCAAAGTACGCAGGGATGATGTCCCGTCTGCCTTACGATACGGGAGAGAACCCGCGCATTTTGCTTAAGCATGAAAATCGTTGCTACGAGACGGCGGCAGGGGCTGATTTCGGCGCTATTAAGGCCGCTGACATTGCTGATGTGACGGACTTCGATTCCATCGAGAAGGATGTGCTGATGGCGTCTAAGGAAACTAACGCCATGGTCATTTCCAAGCCGCCGTACATCGGCATTTGCATAGATTCCAAGAAGACGATCCATGCGGTGCTGGATGACATGGCGCAGATCGTTGGTCGTCAGGTGCGGGTGGTGCCTTATACAACCAAGGATATAGCAAAGGCCCTTAAGGGCGCTGAGGCTGTTATGATCCGCGGGGGCTATGTCATAACCTGCGGCAGGAATCTGTATGAGGCTTATGTAGCCATGACGGTCCTGGAAAAGTCGGCGGAGGTCTTGCTCAAGTCGGCCGTTCTGGGCGGTTCAGTGCCTTTGAGCACTGTTGACGCTAATCTTATGCGTCAGGTTTACAAACGTAAGTATTCTAAGGCGGAAAAGGAGCACAAAGATGATTCTGAAGGATGAGAAGCAGGACAGGGAACTGCTGGTGGAATATGGTCGCAAGCTGCTGGCCTGCGGTCTGGTCCAGGGTACCTGGGGGAATATCTCCGTGCGCCTGGATGATAAGTATATGCTGACTACACCGTCGGGGCTGGATTACGATCGCGTAACACCTGGCGACATGGTCAAGGTTGAAATCAAAACTCTTAAGTATGAGGGTGATATCAAGCCGACTTCTGAGCGTGAGCTTCACGGACGTGTGTACAGCGCAAGGCCTGAGATCGGCGCGGTGATCCATACTCATTCTAAGTATTGCAGCATTTTCGCTGCGGCTCGTATGCCTCTGGAAGTTGAGGATCCGGAGCTGGCAGCTGACATAGGAAATGTTCTGAAAATCGCGGATTATGGCCTGCCTGGCACTTCCAAGCTGGCGAAGAATACTGCCAAAGCCCTGGGCAGCGCTACTGGCTGCATCATGGCTAATCACGGTATGCTTTGCTGCGGGCCGGACATAGAGAAGGCTTTCGATATCTGTGGCAAGATCGAGGAGGCGGCTAGGATGTATGTGGACAGCCGCTGGGAGCGCTAGTGCTTTACGCCACTTCCGTGCTGCTGGTCCTCGTGTGCGAACAGCCCCGAGCGACTTATAAAACCAAGAATAGAACACTATGCAAACTCGTTGAAGCGAGGGAGCCTTTTCAAGGCTCTAAAGGGTGAACACTCGAGGAGATCAT
>NZ_SNXO01000048.1 GCF_004362975.1 Aminicella lysinilytica
TATTTATGCGGTTTGTTCCGCAAATGATGCATACAGTTAGTTTACCACAAAACTGTCATTAATTAAATAAGTAATGGCGTATAGAACCATATAATGGTATAATTATATAAATTGGGTTATTGCTTTAATGTACTGATATATACTTTTCTATGAAAGACATTGGTGGGTGATATTATGGCAACAGATAACATTTCATTTGGAGAAATAAGGAACTTCATCGATATGGCTCCGGGCAATTACATCGTCCATTATGTCGACGGTAAAAAGCTCAGACCCCTGTACTATTCCAGCACTCTGCCGGGAATATTCGGCATGAGCAAAGACACATTTGCCAACATAATTACTGAGGATCTGCTTAACAGCATTCTCAGCAGCGAGCGCGATTATGTGTTTTCAACCGTCTTCGATCAACCCGTTGGCACCAGCAACATCGAATCCGAATTCCGTGCCAATATCAGGAATGAAATACTATGGGTCCACAGTATTTCCAAAGTAATAGGTACATACAAGGAGAAACCGCTCATATTGTCCAATTGCATCAGTTCATCAACTGAAGCGCGCTTCTCCAACGGAGTCCTTGATAACACTGAATCGAGGATCTATATTGTCGACAGAGCTTCCCTCGAGTTGCTGTACATCAGCAATACTGCTCTGGAGCATCTGGCCATTCACCATGATAATCCTTCAGCACCCCGGAAGTGTTATCAGGTTCTTCACGGCTATGACAAGCCATGTAAATCGTGTCATATTCTCCATAATGATGTTCCAAGGCCCGACGGTATCGAGAAATACTATGCTGATATTGACCAATGGACAAGTACCAGAGCAGTACAGTTGCCATGGTGCGGTCACGATGCAGAAGTCATATTCATAGATGACATAACAACTACCAAGAAAATCCAGCTTGCTATACTGGAAAATCAGCAAGCTCTTAACTCCCTGATAAAATCAGCACCGGGCGGATTCATCGTTTGCTCAGCAGACAATGAACATGAAATTTCCTTTACCAGTGAAAACACACTTTCCATGTTAGGGTATACTCCTGACCAGTTCGATACCAAATTCAGAAACAAGTTTTCAAATATGGTATATTATGAGGACAGGCAGGCTATATTAGATGATATAACAACTCAGACAAGGAAACACAATTACTGCACCAATGAATTCAGAATCGAGCGCAGCGATGGC
The DNA here is from genome assembly GCF_004362975.1 of Aminicella lysinilytica. Lineage (GTDB taxonomy): Bacteria > Bacillota > Clostridia > Peptostreptococcales > Anaerovoracaceae > Aminicella > Aminicella lysinilytica. The sequence continues at coordinate 1,189 of NZ_SNXO01000048.1, forward strand.
AGCCTTATGTGGGTCCACTGTGAAAGCCACTCTACGACCGATGTGGACGGCAGGCGCAACCTGTTCATAGTTATAGTGGATGTTACTTCTACTATCAATCACAGTTCGGAAATGAGCGCTCATACGGCCGAGCTTGAACAGATAGTCCAGAATATCCCTGCCGGGATCATAGTCTTCCGCAAGAGCGGAAATAAAATAACCGTAGAGACCGCAAACGATTACATAGGAGTAATAGTCCGTGACGACACAAGAGCCATCAGAAATACCACCTATGAAGGTCTGGAGAAATACATCCACCCAGGTGATGTTATTGCTGTGCGAAAAGAAATCAACAAACTCTTTTCAGATGAGCATAGAGCATCATTCTCTTTCCGTTCTCCGGACCACAACTCCAAAGAATACTTTTGGTTGAATATGTCAGCCTACTCAGTTGATCAGCCTGACGGTACACAGATGGCCTACGCTATAATCACAGATGCTACCGAACAAAAGGAAAAAGAGCGTCTGTATAACCAGACTATTTCTGACTACTTCAGATCCAGTCCAGATTCCCTCTGCTCCTACCGTCTCAATCTCACCAGAAATAAATTCATCGGCGGTCAAAGCAAGGCAGCATTCAATGATTCACTGATGGAAGCAACATCAGTACCGGATTTCTATGATAGATTCATAGGCGGTCTGATTCTTGATGCAGATATTTCAGCCTTCCAGACCATTCTCAGCAGTGACCATATGATTACCTTGTTCAAGGATGGCAAGACTTCATATTCCTTGGAATTTCACTACTCTGACGGTCAGGATCTGAGGTGGGCAAATTTCTTTCTGAATCTGCTCCAGAACCCTACAACCAGAGATATCGAAGCCATCATTTTCATCAAGGACATCAACGAGTCCGTCAAGACCCGCAAAGTCATGAACTATGTATCTAAGGCCGAGTGTGTTTTCGTCGCAGTCATCGACGTCAACAAGGGAACCAGATCATTTTACAGTGATAAGTACGGCCCCGCCGATGCAGTTTATCCTACTGCCCCTATGGAATATCGTCAATCTATCATTGCTTTCCAGCAGGACGGACACGACAAGGATCTGGACTTATTATATGAAGATATCGCTCTGCCTCGTGTAATAGAACAATTAACCAAAGACGATGTTTATACTGTACCTTTCGTAAAGATAGCCTTTTCCGGTGAAGAATTCCATGAGCAGTTGAATTTCAGTTATCTGGATGATACTAAAACTGAAATCATAGAGACGAGTGTCGATGTTACGGAGACCTTCAGGCAGCAGAGAAAACAACTAGAAGAACTTAATAACGCCCTGGATGCCGCCGCTAAGGCTAACGCTTCCAAATCAGACTTCCTGTCAAGAGTCAGCCACGATATCAGAACGCCTATGAACGTTATAAGCGGCATGACCAAGTTCGCCCTGGAGGACATAGATGATAAAGCTAAACTCACCGATGATCTTGAGAAAATCAAGATAGCCAATACTTTCCTTTTGAGCCTCATAAGCGACATCCTTGACCTGAGTAAAATCGAAAGCGGCCGCGTCACTATCAAACCTCAGCTATACACATATGCAGATTTCATTTCTAACGTTCGCGGAATGATAGTTCCTCTATGCGAAGATAAGGATCTGAAATTCACCATACACGAACATCATGGTCCGTTCCAGGCTGTAATGATTGATAAAGTCCGCATGAATCAGATAGTATTGAATCTCTTGTCCAACGCGGTCAAATATACGCCGGCAGGCGGATCTGTAGATTTCTATGCGGGCACCAGCGTTGAAGATGATGGGCAGGCAGTGGTCTGCTTTACCGTATCAGATACCGGAATTGGCATGAGCAAAGAATTCCAGACTGAAATGTTCGAGCCTTTTACCCAGAACCGAGACAACTATACTGATGTCATGTCTGAAGAACAAGGCACAGGACTGGGTCTTGCGATAGTAGACAAGCTTACTGAACTGATGAACGGAAAAATATCTGTAGACAGTGAACTGGGCAAAGGCACATCGATTACGGTTACACTAAATGCTGACATCGTTACTTCTGATCCAGAAACCGTATCGACTGGTGTGGACAATGGAATATCAGACACATCCGGCCTTGGCAAATGTCTCCTCTTAGTAGAAGATAACTATCTTAATGCTGAGATCGCAAAGAGGTTGCTTGTAGAAAAAGGTTATGAAGTCGTGACTGTGGAAAATGGAAAAGAAGCCGTTAACGCCTTCATTGAATCACCTGAAGGTAAATTTGCAGCTGTATTGATGGATCTGAGAATGCCTGTAATGAACGGCATGGATGCTACTAAGGAAATCCGTGCTATGGAGCGCGCCGACGCCAAGTCTGTGCCTATCATAGCCATGACAGCAAACGCTTACCATGAAGACATACTCAAATGTCTGGAAGCCGGTATGAACGCTCATGTTTCCAAGCCTATAGAGCCCGACGATCTGTTCAGGATACTGAACGCGAATATTACCGGGTAGATCAGCGTATTTTCTCGAAAATATAGTTATCACAATGACTTTCGGCGAAAGCCCTGTCATCTTCAGTCCTGATGGTCCACCCCAGCAGGGCTGTTTTATTTCCGTCCGCCATTTTTTTCAGGAAAGGCCTGGGCATGTTCTTAATGTCGTAGGCTATAAAATCCGGGTGTGACAAAAAGTTCAACCTGCAATTTTCCAGAAGTCTCTTTACCGGCCCGGGTATATTATCCTTTCCTTTAAAATCATAAGAAAGCTGACCGATAATATATTCCGGGTTCTTTTTTCTCATATATCTTATAGACAGAGGGTTGAATGACTCTATAGCCACATCTCCCTTGTATTCCTGCAATGTCTCGTGGAGTTTCTCTTCTAAAGGCCCTACGTGAACAGATTCGCTCTTAATTTCAATGAGGACAGGGACTCTGCCGTCTACCTCCGCCAGAACATCATCCAGAAGCGGAAGCGTATATTCAGTCCCCATAAGTCTGAAATCCCCAAGCATATCTGACTTCATCCCGGACACATTGAAATTCCTGCCGCATACCCTTTCCGTATTGAAATCATGTAATATAAAGAGTCTGCCATCTGTAGTCAGGTGAACATCCAGTTCCATAGGATGCCCGGCCTCAACTGCCGCCTGAAAGGCGCCCATAGAATTCTCCGGTATGCCCTCTTCAATATTATGAAGGCCCCTGTGTGCAATAGGTCTAGTCAATATCCAGCTGTCCGATTTGATGCGATTCATAAAACTCCTGTGTTTAATAGCAGATGGCGCACTTGGTCAATCCCTTTGCCTTGCAGTACTTGCTTACAGCCACGCCGGCCTTGGCAAACTTCCATTTGGTCTTTGTCGCTGTGACGACTATGTCGCCCATCTTGTCGGTTCGCCAGACCTGTATCTTGCTATCGTACTTTTGGCAGCGCTTGAAAACCTCCACGTTAGGATGATGGTATTTGTGACCATCGGTGCTGACAACTACCTTCTCCGGGTCGAAGCGCTTGATAAAGGCATAGCTTGTGGCATATTTACTGCCATGGTGCGGCAGTTGAAGGATGTCCACATTATGCTGTGCTATGGCTTCCTCAGATCCATCCTCGTTATCGCCGCAGGTAAGTATCTGCAGCTTCCCGTAACTTATATACGATGCCAGGCTGTCTTCATTGTCTGTGGAATAATCATAACTTCTCTGGACGAACTGAAGATATGCTCCGTCGCCACCCTTGAGTTTATCTCCCCTCTTAGGATGATGGAGCGTACAGCCGGTCTCTTTCTTAGCCAGACTCACCACAGTTCTTGCCGTCTTGGTACTGTATTTAGTGTCGCTGGGATAATAGAAATGCTTTACCTTCATTTCTCTGAAAACCGTCTGAAGGCCGCCAACGTGATCGGCGTCAGGATGAGTGGAAATGCAAAATGTGATCGTATTTATATGCATCTTCTTCAGCTTCGCTACCACTGAACTTCCCTTGGACACAGTGCCCCCGTCAATAAGTACTGTACGCCCGCTCGGAAACTTGACAAACAAGCTGTCCCCTGCGCCTACATTGAACCACTCCACTCTCATTTTGCTGGCTCCGAAGGATTCCCATGTCATGAAAGTGCTGGCCACCATAACCATGAGCACCACCAGCAGTCCTTTTCTCAATTTCTTTCTCACTTTACACTCCAATATCACTTAAAAATTATCGATTTATCAGTTTATCCACAGCCACCATCTTGGCGATTATATCCGTCACCAGCTTCTCCATAGTCGAGGCTTTGGAATAGTCGGCCCTGGCAACAAAATTTACTCTGTTGTCTTTCACCAGCTTCTCGGCTATGTCTTTCTTATCTTTGTAAACGGCGATGGAATATCCGCCGTTGATCTTCACAAGTTTCATGCAGGGCACATCGGTCAGTCCGTCGCCTACATATATCATATTTCTGAAAGGTATGCGCCTGTCGTCTTCCGCCTTGAATTCATTCAGGCCGGCGTTGTCTGTAATGTCCATGATGCCCTTGTTTATCCTGAATAAAAACTGGGTCTTGGTGGTGTAATTTACCACGTTTTTCGGCCAGACTGCCACGCCGTTTTCGTCATAATAAAATTCGCAGGCAAATATATCCTTGAATTTATCTTTGATCTCGGAGCCCTCGATGATCTCACGCAGGCCCGAAGAGATAATGTAATGCTCTATGACAGCTCCCTGCTCAGCCCCAATTTTGTTCACCCTGTCGAACCATGTGCTGACGCCGCGGTACAATTCCAGGTCTTTGCCCGAGCTGACGAAATCCTCCCGCCGAATGCTGTGGTGGACCGATCTGGCCTTGTCCAGCATGGTGTACATGTAGGCCAGAATCGGATCCATTTCCGTCCGCTTGGCCATAGCGCCTACCTGACCCCAGAAGTCTGACGGCTCCATGTTGACGCTGGGAATGAAAGTATACTCCTGCATATCCTTGGTGCAGAGAGTCTTATCAAAATCGTACATTAATGCAATTACAGGTTTACTCATTTTTGCCTCGCCTTTCTATGATTCCAGTATAATTACTTGGAAAGCATAAGTCAATAATCTGAAAATAGTTCAAAGCAATTCTTGTTGAATTCCAGAACGCCCTCGTCGCGTAATTTACAGAGTTCTCTTGACATAGCACTGCGGTCTACGGACAGGTAATCTGCCAGTTGCTGGCGGTTGAAAGGGATCTCGAATCGGGACAATCCACTGCGCTGGGATTCTGCCGAAAGATATGTCAGCAATTTCTCTCTTATAGTCCGCTGAGCCATATATTCCATCTTTCTTGTAAGCATGAGATTCTTCTGTGCCGTTACCGCCAGAAGATTGCCGATGAGCCTTGAGTGAAATTCACAGGATGATGGGCATGTGGTCATTATCTTACCGACATCTAGGAACAGTATCTCGCTGTCTTCAACGGCCATGACGTTTACCTCTAGTTCAACTGAATGGAGTTCTGCATAAGTTTCCCCGAATATATCTCCGGTGCCGATTTCTGACAGTATGCTTCTGTTGCCCCAGAAATCCTCCTTAAGTATGTGCACCCGCCCGGAAAGAATTATTCCAACCAGATCCGTAGTGTCACCCGCCCTGTATATCATCTGCCCCTTCTGAAATTTCTTGGACTCAGCAGACAGGCAACCAAGCATGGCATCCATGTCTTCAGCTTCGATGCCGCGAAACAGCCATGTATTTCCAAGCATATTAAAATTTATTTTCATATTCCCTCAATTCCGTTGCATATGCAACCGATTAATTGTGTTAATTATGATATAAAATAAATACAAAGTCAAGAAATACATGATGATGATTAAATCAGGAGGAAATAGAAATGAGAAGAAAAATAATAGAAATCAATGAAGAAAAATGTAACGGTTGCGGCGCTTGTGCAGCAGCCTGCCACGAAGGCGCTATCGGCATGGTCAACGGCAAAGCCAGACTTTTGCGCGATGATTACTGTGACGGACTTGGCGACTGCCTGCCTACCTGCCCCACTGACGCAATACATTTTGTTGAACGCGAAGCTGACGCCTACAACGCAGAAGCCGTAGCAGCCAACAAAGCCGGCCAGGATAATAAGCAGGGCGACACTTTGCCTTGCGGTTGCCCCGGCTCTCAGTCCAAGGCAATACAGCACGAGAACGCCGCCTGTGACTGCAGCGCCGAGCCTGCAACATCCCAGCTTTCCCAGTGGCCAGTACAGATCAAACTTGCCCCGGTAAACGCCCCATACTTTAACAAGGCAAACCTGCTCATAGCCGCCGACTGCACAGCCTACGCCTATGGGAACTTCCATAATGAATTCATCCGCAACCGCGTGACTCTTATCGGCTGTCCTAAGCTTGACGCCGTGGATTATTCAGAAAAGCTCACGACTATCATCCGCGAAAACGATATCAAGAGCGTGACTATCGTACGCATGGAAGTTCCTTGCTGCGGCGGTCTGGAAGCAGCAGTGAAAGCTGCCCTGCAGAACAGCGGCAAATTCATCCCGTGGCAGGTGGTGACTATTTCCACCGACGGAAGGATACTCGACTGATACCGAGGATCGCCACGCCTGTGAAAACGACCGAAAGGATCAGCGCTATAGCTACACTCCACTTGTAATCCCCAGGGCTGGCTACTCCGTTCAAAATATTCATATTGCCGGAAGCCAGGGACAAAGGATTGTAATCATTCGTCTTTGGCGCCAGGGATATGATATACATAATTACCACTACTGCGCCGGTCACTATAAGACTGCCGTAGAAATTCTTGAAGAATGAGCTGGCAGCAGTGACACAGGCTATGAGGAATATGCCGAATATCCAGAGGTACAGAGCGGCGAAGAAAAAGTGACTGCCCTTGCTCTGATCCCAGTAATACTCTGTATATCCATAGGTGATGAGGAAGCAGCACCAGTAAGCGCCCGTCCACATGGTCATAGCAACGGTTACCTTGGAAAGTACCAGGGTGGCCGGTTTCAATCCCTTGGTGAGCATATTCACCAGGGTATTGTTTATGTACTCGTTTGAAATGATACCGGCGAAAATGAGCACCAGAACTACGAGGCCCATCTGCGGTACATTCTTATAGAATTGTGTCCATGAATCCATAGCCGTCGGATCCGCAATATTTATCGTCAGACCTTCGGGCATGAAATTACCCATGATATATGGCAACAGTTTTGCCGTCAGTGGATTCATTATGCCCAGGATCATGAAAACCGCAAACAACACCAGTAGCTTGTATGTCCGAATAAACTCAAGTATTTCTTTGTTCATGAAAACCATATACTGTCTCATTCTACCATCTCCATAAATAATTTTTCCAGGTCGGGCTCAACTACATCCATCCGCAGAGGCATGAGCCCCGCATCGTGAAGTATGTCAATGACCGAGCCTGTTTTGTCCCCTGCCACTACTACGCTGCTGCGGTCCTGCCTGTATGGCCTGTCCAGGCTTTCCAATGCTGCAACAAAACGTGTCCTGTCGCCGGCGCTGCCGAATTCAAGTATGATCTCATTGCTACGGTGACTGCGTTCCAGTTCTTCTATGGAGCCGCTCATTACTATGCGTCCGTGATGGAGAAGGGCCACCTGATCGCAGATGCGCTCCACATCAGTCAGAATATGAGTGGAAAATATCACTGTAGTTTCGCCACCTTGGTCTCTGATTATATCCAGTATATCTCTCCTGCCTGAAGGATCCAAAGCGCTGGTAGGCTCGTCGCATATAAGGATGTCCGGCTCGGCGATGAGGGCCTGAGCTATGCCAAGACGCTGCTTCATGCCGCGGGAATAGTTGGAAATGCGTGTCTTCACATTTCCGATGCCCACCAGATCCAGAAGTTCTGTCGTGCGGGATTTCAACTTGCCGGCTTCTATGCCGCCTATCTTTCCGCAAAGTGTCATATACTCTATGGCATTCATATAGCCATAGAATGAAGGCACGTCGGGAAGATAACCTATAGTCGTGGAGCTTGCGGAGATGTCCTCACCGAAGATCCTGATGCTGCCGCCGTCACCGGCAAGAAGCCCCAGTATGATTTTCATGATTGTAGTCTTCCCTGCTCCGTTTTCTCCCACCAGTCCGAAGATCGACCCTGCGGGCACAGCCATATCCAGGGAATCCAGCACCCTGTGAGTGCCGAAACTCTTAGACAGATTTTCGATATTGATTGCATCCATCATTCCTCACCTCTGCCGAAAACAAAGTACACCACCGGCCCGATTATGGAAACGCAAAGTACTACTATTATCCATATTACTTTGTTTCCGAACCTGTAATTCGGATGCCTGATCACGTGGACCACAGCCGTAATGGCCAGTACCAGCTGAAGTATCAGCAGCGGTATGATGAATGGCAGATACTCACTTGTGATTCCCATGGCTATTCCTCCTTTAGACTGCTCAGTCTTGCTACTATATCCTCGTATCCCTTTGTACCTTTCAGAGCCCCGAAAGCAGGGTTCATGATAACGCTGTCCGCCATGCTGTCTCTGACCAGTTTCTCGCTTCTCGGTGCGTCACCGGACAGATCCAGGGTCTTGATCGACTCGTCCAAAGTATCGAAATACTTATTGCCATGGAGGGAAATCGGCCACTTTACTTTGCAGCAGATGTCTGTGTATTCCGTCAATCTCTGCAGCGCCCCATCCGTGTCGCCTCTGCCTGCCAGTATTGCCGCCGATGACAGCAGATGTATCAACGCCGAATTGAAATTCAGCGATTTTATATCAAAGGTTTCAATCAATCCATCACCCCACCTGATATATTCATCCACTTTTTCAGCGTCCTCGCCAGGCATTGCAATGAGCATATCCACATCACTCAGCAAAAGGATCATGCTCGTATAAATGTCAGACTGCAGCACCATCCTTGCTTTATCAGTTTTCCCAAGAGCCGTGTAAGCCTTGGCCAAAAGACTGGCCCTGGAATCTTTGTCCAAGGGATCAAATCCCTCATCACACAAAAGATCTACTACATCCGCAAACCTGTTCTGCATCATGTATGTCATTGCGAGTATGGACTCGGCCTGCCTGCATAGTCTGGCATCGCCGCTCTCGTCAATGATCCGCCGGCAAAGGTTCGCCATGTAGTCTATGGCCTGCTGCATTTTGTCCGGGGTCCCTGCCAGGTTGCAGTGGTTGAGCAAAAGTATAGCCAGCTGCATCAACAAAGGAAAGCATGAGTAGTATTTCTTCGCGATTTTCTCAATATGTCCGAAGACCGCGTCGAATTCGTCACTGCTGAATTCGTCGCTGATTTCTCTGTACAGTTTTCTGATGTCGGCCGTTGTCATCTGCGGAGAATAATTCATCAGTTCATCTATGCTTATGTTGAAGAATGCCGCCAGTTCCGGCAGCAGAGTCACGTCCGGATAGCTCATGCCGTTTTCCCATTTGGAAACTGAAGCTTTGGATACTCCGGCAAATTCCGCCAGATCCTCCTGCGTTATCTTCCTCGCCTTTCTTTCTCTGCTGATTATCTTTCCAATATTTATCTCGTCCATTTTTCAACCTCCGTTAGTTTGCGGCGTCGACCAAGTCATAACGCCTGCCATATACTAAACCCCTTCTGATACTGCTATTATACCAGCGGCCCTATGTCCATTCAAAGGATTAAAAGGCAATTTAAGTAAAAAAAATCAACCATAGGTTGATTTTTGCATATACTATTCATATCATCCACACCGGCACAATCAGATTCGACCTATCAAAGGCGCTGAGTTTGTCAGCCATGCAAAGTACCGCGCCTGTCCCAAGTTGTAACGAGGACTTGTCTATCACTCTGAAAGTGCGCACAATACGCTTATCAGGCATGGTGGTCTTCTTTATCTCCAGCGGACAAAGCTTTCCATTGGCTTCCATAATGACATCGATTTCTTTAGCATCACGATCACGATAATAGTGAATGTATGGTTCACGACCTGCATTCTGATAACTCTTCATTATTTCAGATACGACGAAATTTTCCAACAGTGCACCATTCATGGCACCAATTTCAGCCACCTCCGGTGAAGACCACCGAGTCAGATAACAGACAAGTCCAGTATCGTAGAAATAGAGTTTAGGTGTCTTGACTGTGCGCTTGAGCACATTGTTGGAATACGGATGAAGCATGAAAATTATACCAAGGGTCTCCAAAATATTAAGCCAATTCTTGCAGGTCCCCTGATCTATTTCGGCATCATTCGCAATTGCCTGGTAATTGACAAGCTGCGAAGCGCGTGCGGCTACGGCGGTGGTAAAGCGCGTAAATTTCAAAGCATCTACCGTCCCTGAAATATCTCGAACATCACGTTCAACATAAGTGGATATATAGGATGAATAGTAAATATCGTGCCCAGCAAAATCACCGCTGACAAGGCCAGGCATACTGCCGTTCCAAAGTCGCGCGAATATTTCTTGTGTTGATGCGGGTTTAATTTTATTACTTTGCTCCAAAAGCGTGTCAAAATCAGTAGTAAATGGTACGCATTCTGCACCGCTGATCTCTCTTTGAGAAAGCGGAGACATATGCAAAAGCGCAACTCGGCCAGCGAGTGACTCCTGCACTCCCCTCATCATGCGAAAAACCTGAGATCCCGTCAGCCAGAAATCCCCTGGGTTGTGGTTCTCATCCACATGTATTTTTATATAGGTAAACAACTCCGGCGCATACTGAACCTCGTCGATCAGCACTGGAGGCTTATGTAGTTGTAAAAACATCTTCGGATCAGTCTTAGCCATCTCTCTCATATTAAGATCATCAAGGGATACATACTCACGTCCTGCGCCCTCTTCTTCTGCAAGCTTTTTCAGCATAGTAGTCTTTCCTGCCTGTCGTGGTCCGGTCAGCAAAATTACTGGCCAACTTTTGCTCAAAGAGAGAACTACATTTTCAATATGCCTTTTTATATACTTCATAATGCACCACCATTTTACATTTGATAATAAGTATTTCATTAATATTATATGCGAAACTAATGCAACAGTCAACGAGAAATTGCGGCTAATGTATGGCTCATCCCAATATTAGCCGCAATATTTAATACTTGTGCCTTTTATCTCATAGCAAGAGATTATTTAGATTTCTCTCTGAATCCTGTATGATACTCCATTTTCTTCTCACTGTATAGCTAAGGCACAAAAATCATTCTATGGCTTTTTCCATGCGCTTTTGTCGTCGCCTGACGGGAGGGCTGTCCTGTGGCATTGTGTAAACGGCCGGGACCGTACGGGCATCGGGGCAGTGCTTTTGCTGGCGGCCGCAGCCGCTCCGGCCTGCTGGCCGTGCCAGACATGTTTTCCAACAAAACGCCATTTCAGGCGCTTCAGAAAAGAACTCGTGCACGATTAGAAGAAAATTCGGGACAAATAGTGCGGATTTAGTCTCGTTGATGAGGAATGAGATTTCTGCAATTCGGAATTGCTTACATGATTACCAATTATTGCCATAAAAAGGCCTGCTGATTCCAACTCATCTTAGGCTGAAGGACTGATTCCGAGAGGAGTTCTTTTTTTAGATGGCGATAATGGCGATATGTTGGAAAACAACTATTTGCGTCGCACGATGCAGGCTGAGATCACCACTCGGTAGGTTGAGGTCACCGCCTTCGCCATCATATTTCTCCCCTCAATCATGACCACCGGCTCAGCCGGTGGTTTGTTTTGGCCCTAGAAGGGCCTGTTACCTGCCACATCTTAAGATGTATTGAAAGGTCCACCAACC
>NZ_SNXO01000049.1 GCF_004362975.1 Aminicella lysinilytica
GTGAAACTTGCAAGTCGCTTTGGGGTTCGTCGGCAACTACGCCCCACGTGGACTTTCACCACAGATTGACGGCATGCCCGTCATACTTAAAAAAATGAAATGTGCCTAGCATTCTTGGCACATTTCATTCCAACTATATTATTATGTTTTTATTATCTACTCTGAAATCAAGTCAACGTGTAGACGCATATCTTGAAGGTATTCATATAGCGAACGTGAAAAATCATCCATTTCATTCTCTGCAAGTATGATGATTTTAAGTCTGATCGAATCGCTAATCTTCTCAATTAGCTTAACGAAAGCAACTGCTATCCTAACATCTGGCACTTCAGTTCTTGCACTTGTTTCTCCCAAGCTATTAGCTATATCGGGTTGTATATAGCTTAGATCCCTCAATTGAGTGTCCGTTAAATAATCCTCCAACTGCAACCCTTCAACTTCTAATAACGACTTTATTACAGACGCCATCCAAAAGTATTTTATTCCATTAATGCATTTCGTTTTAATACATATGCGCTGTTTATTATTTGTATCAAAGTCAGTTTTCCCCAGCTTAACACCTTTTGAGGGCCTTTTACTAAGTTCATAAAACTTTGCTGTCAATTTCTTCGATGGTTGTGTGCCCAACAAATTTACAAGCCGGTTTTTGTAGGTATTATAATATATAACAGCCAAACTGTTCTTATCCTGTAATTCGTAAATTTCCATGATTTTAAGCACTATGTCTTCATCGTATGGAGCAAATTTAACTGTTTCTTCCAAAGTGTTGAGGCATGAGTCTAAATCGCCCCTATTTTCGTACTGCTTTGCCAAACGCAAAAGCAATTTGACTTTAGCTACCTCAAATAAATTACGCTCATATATTATCACTTCATTAAATTCATTGCATTCCTTAAAATAATAGCCTTCTAAGAGCTCTCCATTAAAAAAGTGCCTCATTGTTTCAAGATCTTCCAAATCATCTATATTATCATCAAGTAAGTCTTTTATTAATGCAATGTCACATTGATATTCGTAGTCTTTATTAATGCTACATCTTTCCCTATCTACACAGAGGAATTCATTTCCATTGCCATCTAATCCAACATTCTTTTTAATTGTCCATAAATTAAATCTTAAATTGTACTTTGCAGACTTGTCGTTACTATTCGGCCACAAATATGCCAATATTTTTTCTCTATTGCAATAACCGTTTCGATTTATCATTAGAAGGCATAACAACGCTATAGCCTTACTCCCAAATTCTTTAGTAATATCTTGTTGATTAAATTCTATTCTTGGCTTGCCTAAAAAACTAATCTTCAGTAGTCCTCCGCAATCACTGTACCTCATTTATACACTACTTTCCCTGATTTATTATACACTATACCTTACTATCATATCCCTCATATCAATCATGTTGCTATTATACCACCATTACCATCAATAATAACTAATAAATCTTCAATCAAACGGCTCTTTATCTCTCTTGATTGAAGATTGAATAGCTTCACACTATTGTTTTCTGAACTTATGGTGATCTAATACAAATAATGCGATAACCACTATCATGCCTACACCAAATGCAATAATTGGTTTCAATGAATATGCTCCAATGTTCAGTGCCCATATTCCACATACTACTGCTATAAAGCACAAAAGGATAAGACGGTTTCCAAAAAGTTTACAATACCCCGGTAGATTATTAATATTTGCCAGCATTCGTTCAGGTATCCAACTTGATTTTCCACGTTGTATTACAGAGCCAATAACAAATAGTTGCAGTGCTATAAATAGCATTAACAGTCCAAATAATTTCATTGCTCCTTATTCTCCTTAATTGATAATGCAAGGCATATCAAAACATATGCTAGTGCAAGCGGGATTGTAACCGTGCATAGCAATCCGTACATTGTTACTTTATGAATAGCAAACATATTTATTGCCATAGTTATCACCGCAGCTACAATCATAGCTTCTTTGTTAAAGCCTTTTTTGACAGCCGCTACTAACGCAGCAATCGCAGCCAATGGTGGTATTATCATTAATATGTAAATCATGTTGTTAACTCCTTTCGAAGTCCTCCTTCATTGATTTTATCTTATCATCATCGCTAAATAACTTAGCTATACTGAATGCTATGATCTTCGCTCCAGTAGCAAGGGTTTCATGTGCCCTATCAGTTTTCATTTGTTCTGCAAACTCACGAGTATGGATAGGCACCCCATGATCTACAACCTGTAGACACGGCTGAAATGCAGGGCATACAAAACTAACATTGCCCGCATCTGAGGATCCAAATATTCTATCAGGATCTCCGTTCAGAGGCACACCTAACTCAGTGTATGCTTCTTTAATGGCATCTGATCCGGTTTTATTATATTTGAGGTTATCATAGGGAGAAGCGGTCTCATATTTATCCCATTTTGCCTGTGTGGCAAGAGCTCCTGCCTCGGCACAATTATCAACTTTCTTAACCAGATTGTTAAGATAATTTCTATCCAATGCCCTGATATATACTTCCGCATCTACCTCTTCCGGTACGATATTGGGAGCCTCCCCGCCATGACGAATTATGCCATGCATCCTGACGTCAGGAGTAACATGTTGCCTTAGCATGTCTATACCATGAAACATAAGTTGCGCCGCATTGAACGCATTTATACCGTCCCAAGGAGCAGCGGAAGCATGTGCTGCCTTGCCATGAAAATTATACATATACGAATCAAGCGCCAACAGTTTTGGATCTACTATGTTTTCATCATATAGATGAATCATCAATGCCATATCATAGTTGTCAAAGACGCCGCTTTTTACCATTGCACATTTGGCACCATCCGTCTCTTCCACTGGTGTTCCAACAATATGGATATCAGTATCAAGCTCATCCTGTAATTTAGCAAGCGATAAACCCGCTAGAATGCTGATAGATCCACTCAGGCAATGGCCACATGCATGACCTATATCTGGCAGGGCATCATACTCTGTCATTATTGCCACTTTATGTTTGTGATTATCATTTCCATAAACACCTTTAAAAGCTGTAGGTAATCCTGCAAAAGGATATTCAACTTCATACCCTTTCCCATTCAATAATTCGACTATTTTCCTTGAGGTTTCGTATTCCTCTCCGGATAATTCCGGATGGTCTGCCAAGTCATCATTTAGCCCCTCAAGTTCGGATTTGTATTTATCAATGACTGATACGATACTATCTGTAATTTCTTTATACTCACTCATATTAATCCCCTCAAAAAGAGCTGGCATATCCACTGGATATGCCAGCCCAACAAATCACTTTCTTAAAATGGTCCAAGATCGATCATCTGTGCTATTACAACAAACACAGCACCAAGTAAATACTCTAGCCCAATCAAAGGCAATATCCATTTTGCCCATTTTGACCAAGGAACTTTAGCCAAAGCTAAGCCTGCCATAAAGTATCCCGAAGTAGGTGTAAAGATATTAGATATTCCATCACCTAACTGGAAGGCTATGCAAGCAGTCTGCCTATTAACTCCTACTAGATCACCAAGTGGTGCCATAATTGGCATTGATACTGCCGCCTGTCCAGAGCCTGAAGGAACGATGAAGTTCAGCAAGCACTGGAATATGTACATTCCTATAGCTGATACCATCGATGGCAATTGTCCCAAGCCTGTTGCAGCTGCATGCAATATAGTATGTAGTATATTACCGTCTGTCATCACAACTAATATGCCTCTAGCAAATCCTACTACCAATGCGCCTGACGCTATGTCAGCCATTCCTCTGCCTAACGTGGCAGCGTAATTATTAAAACCTAACTTTCCAATAATTGCGACTATCATAGACATTCCAAGAAACAATGCTGCAATCTCATCCATATACCATCCGAACTTAATAACGCCAACTACCAGCATTACTACAGCTGCCACAAATACTACTAATATACCTTTTTCTTTCGCTCCAAATTCCTGAAGTTCTTCAAGGTCAATACTGTCCTCTCTAGTTACATCGAATTCGTGCATCGATGACAGGCTAGGATTTTTCTTAACCTTGTGGGCATATCTCATGACAAATGTTGTAGCTAATATCACCATGCATACATACATTACAAGTCTAAAACTCATGCCTGATAGCAATGGTAACTTTGATATTCCCTGTGCGACCTGAATAGTAAACGGATTAATAAATGCACCTGCAAATCCTGCGCCTGCACCGCACAAAACTACGGCCGCTCCTGTCATGGAGTCATAGCCCATAGCAACACACAATGCAACGAAAATTGGTATAAACGGAATAGTTTCTTCAGCCATTCCAAATACTGAACCACCAAGCGAAAATGCGATCATTATTATTGGTATAATAATAATTGTCTTGTTCTTCATGGCTTTAATCAGTCTTCCCATACCAGCCTCGATTGCCCTAGTCTCTTGGACTACCGCGAACGAACCACCAACGATAAATATAAAGAATATTATCTGAGCGGCCTCCTGCATTCCTCTAGGCACCGATGTCAAAAATTGCATCAGCGATACTGGCGTTTTTGCTATGTAATGGAATGTAGAAGCATCCACTACCTCACGACCTGCGATTGTTGTCATGTTGTATTGCCCTGCTGGAATTATGTAAGTCAAAATACTAAAAATTCCGATTAAAAACAGTAGCAGGATATACACATGTGGGACAGCAAATCTTTTTTTCTTTTCTGCGTCCTGATTCATAATAACCTCCTAATAAAAAGTAATAAGCTTATAACAATTATATTATAGTTTAATATGGTTTATATATTTGTGTAAACAACGTTTTATCATGAATAAAAACTCAGATAATTCGCTAAATATAATTAAACGTATTAATAAACTAAAGTTTAAACGTAGTTGGCTTTCATTAGCTTTTTACCCTGCTCATATTTTAAACAAAAATAAAATCCAAGGCAACATTCACGCTAAATGCCACCTTGGACTAATGGTAATTATACTTAATCTACTACTTTATTGAAATTAATAAATTCTCCTAATCTATCATTAATAATATTACTGCCTTTGATAGCGATCTCACCATCTACAATAACATAATCGATTCCCTTAGGTCCCTTGTCTGTCTCTTCATAAGTTGCCCCATCTATGATTTTATCTTTGTTAAATATTGTCAAATCAGCATCGCAGCCCAGCGCTATTCTGCCTTTGTTAAAAATGCATAAACGGTCTGCCGGTTCTTTGGTCATTTTTCTAAGCGCATCATATAAGCTAATAACCTTTTCTTCTCTCACATACTTTCCTAATACTCTTGGGAATGTGCCCGCCGCTCTAGGGTGTCCATTGCCGTTATTAATGATTCCGTCACTTGCAATCATACCATATTTATCAGCCACTGCTTCAGCTATTTCATCCTCGTTCATAACGAATGCTACCGCCAGTATTTCTGGGTAGTTCAGGCGCGCATCCTCGAAACTGCTTTTTGTGCAACGCTGGTTTAGATATGGCTCTTCTGTTAGCATAATATCACTATAATTCTTATGCCATTTTTCTAGGCAGCCATCTACGAAAACCTCTGAACCCATAGTGGTTGAAAATGCGTTATATGGATAAGTATCGTAATTTAGCCTCGGGTTCTTGATCATCCCTTTATGTATCAACTCCAATGCTTCGGACATTTGCCCCATTGCCGAACAACTAGAAAGATGGGATATTTGAAACTTCTGAGGAATCGCTTCTCCAACTTCCATCATCTCCTTAATCGAAGCTATAGCTATATCATTGTCTCCTCTGTAATGAGCTGCGACAATATCTTCTTTTCTCTTATCCGCACCTACCGCATATAATACTTCATCAGTAGTGATTCCTGGATCATATTCAATTCCGAATGATATCCCGCATGCACCTTCTTCTAGTTCTTTGCTAATCATATCTCTAATTGTGGACTTCTCCGCCAAAGATGCTTCTTTATGTCTATCTATTCCTAAAGTGTATCTACACTGGTTATAGCCTGAAAGCATCATATAATTTATAGGTGCACCACCTAAGTCTTTAATAGCATTTTTAAACAACGGCAACCCTTGATGTTGAATCCCACAATTTCCACCAACTGCAGTTGTAACTCCCATTTTCAACATCATATTAGCAATACAGTAATGAGAACCTTCTTCCTTAAAATTCTCCTCATGCATGTGTATGTCAATAAATCCCGGTGATACGATATCACCTTTAACATCTATTACTTCAGTAGCTTCCGGTTCAGATCTGCCCATATAATCTATCTTACCGGACTTGATACCAATATTCCCTTCAAGAATCAGTCCCTTTTCAAAATCCGGATATAAACCATTGATTAATAAAATATCCAACATACCACTTACCTCCTGTACTATTATTGATAAACGAATAACATATTATAGCATTTCAAATATATTCTTTCCAGTAAATTTATGAATACTATATGAATAAAACTGTAATTAAAACGTATTCAAAACCCCTATACTTTCATTGAAATATTCTTTGTTGAGCATCATTTTTTTGATGTGGAATCGTATCCATAATGAGATGAGATAATTATGAATTACTTAGTAATTGGTGAACACATTGAAGAATTATTAATAAAACTTTGCGATGCTTCTTAACTTTCAGAAATTTCGATAATTAAAAATAGAGCCAAGCGAAAATCAAGTATGGAGCCAACCCTAGCCGTCTAGCGAATTATTATTCAGTTGACATATGCATTTATAGCATCTAAAACCATACTTTGTTAACTATAGGCTATAAATGCTCCTTAATCAAATCTATAGCTAATGCTAACATATGCTAATACTTTTCCATAGGTACTTTTAAAATAGGTGCCGAAAACGATAGCGATAGTTGTTCCAAATCATCTTCGGATAAAACAATATCTGCTGCTGCTGCATTTTCATCGATATGATTAAAACTTTCTGCTTTGGGTATTGCGGCCATATCATCAAGTCGTAATACAAAAGCCAATAGTAATTGCACTATGGAAATATTGTGACGTTTTGCAACCTCAATTACATTTTTATCTGTCATGAGCATGGATTTTGAAACGCCATCTTGAGTTGTTAGTGCCCCAGCCTGTCCTACCGGACTATACGCCATAAACGGAACACTCCTTTCTCTTTGCCACTCTAATAAGTCATATTCTATGCCTCTAGTCCCCAAATTATATAGGACCTGATTTATTTGGCATTTCCTACCATCTGTTACGTTCCACAAATCCTTCATATCTGCTATATCGAAATTAGATACCCCCCACCTTATTATTTTTCCAACACTTTTCAATTCTTCCATGCAGTATACTACCTCGGCTAAATCTGCATTTTCTCTCCAATGAAGAAGATACATATCTAAATAATCTGTGCCAAGTAATTTCAATGACCGCTCCAGGCTGCTATAGATATGATGTCTATTAGCATTCTGAGGGTATACTTTACTTACTAGATATACATCTTTCCTATCAATGTTCCTAATAGCATTGCCAGTAATATTCTCTGCTTTCCCGTCTGCATACATTTCCGCCGTATCGATGAGATTCATTCCTATCGATATGCCATATCTCAATCCTTCAACTTCACGTTGATACTTTGTATCATCTTCTCCCATTTGCCAAGTACCTTGGCCTAGCTTTGGTATGTAAGATCCATCTGGCAAAAGTATAGTTTTTTTTTCATTACTCATATGAGACTCCTCCTCTACACTATCTAACTAATTCCAATTCTACCCTCCGATATAGAAAGGAGCAATAATTTTATTGCTATAAAAACAAACTTTATTGCGATTAATTGTTTATTATTTTACCCAATTTCCACTATTATAATGTATAATCACTGTATAGACTAATTACTGAAAGGTGCTGATTATTATGCTTTTTGAAAAAACCGCATATCTTAATGATTTTCCTGTCAACATTCGTATTTTCAGCGTTAACGAATACCCAATACACTATCACCAGGATATTGAAATGGTTTATGTGTTAAAAGGAAAAATCCGCTACAAAAGTGGCTATTGCAATTATATCCTTAAAGAGGGTGATGTGTTCACCAATAATGGTCATGAAATACATGCTATGTACAGAACCGAAGAAGAAAACGTAGTAGCTGTCATCCAAATCAATAATATGTACTTTACTCAATACTTCCCAGACCTTTATACTAGTTGTTACAGGACATATTCTCCCAAATATGATGATAAACTTGAAGAATTGAGAAAGATGCTACTTAATATGATTACCGATTATCTGAAAAGAAGCTTTGACTATAAAAACCAATGCACCAACGCAATGATCGAAGTTGTGAAATATCTGAACAAATACTTTAATCTTTTTGCTCTCAAAAATAATGTTATTGTGTATTTTGATAAAGACAATCCTATAATTGTCGAAAGAATAAGCCGCATATTGAATTATTTATATCAGAATTACAGTAATAAAATCACACTTGAAAATTTAGCGCAAAAGGAGCATTTGAGTCCATACTATCTTTCACATTTTATAAAAGATTGTACTGGGCTTAGTTTCCGTGAATTTCTAGGGTTTGCCAGAGTGGAAATGTCAGAAATTAATTTATTAGGATCTAATGACAAAATCAATGTCATAGCCCGTGATGTAGGCTTCTCGACTACATCATATTACAAAAAGAACTTTTTAAGATGGTTCGCAAGGACTCCCGAAGAGCACCGCAGAATCTATCAACCGCTAGTCAAAAGCATGTACAGATCCGAGGATATTAAAATCATATCTACAAAGAGTTCTTTAAACATAGTTAGATTCTGCCTTTCTTCACTTATTTCACAAGGGAATAATGCCTCATCAATCAGCCAATTAAAACTAGACATAAATGTCAATGTGAATGACAAACCTATTCTTGAAATTAAGCATGCTATTGAAATGGCAGTGACCCTGGAAGATTTTGATGTAATGAGTTATACACTTTTTGATCAATTGAGAAATATGCATGTAAATAAAGTAAATTTGGTGTCTAGTGGCAATGATAGTTATGATAGATTATTGGAGTTTGCAAATCTATTAAAAAACAAAGGTTTTTCTGTAACTGTTACAAGTGACAACTTCCTAGATGAAGTTTCAGATTATGGCAATGATTCAATAGCCGCGCCTATTCATGTGTTTAATACATATCTATTATCGGATCAATATTATATACCTGTGAAATTACGCGACCAAGGAGACAAGAACATATTGTTAAAAGGCCGTCCATCAATATTAACATCCGAATGCATAAAGAAGCCCTCGTTCTACGCTTATTTATTATTATCCCGACTCGAAGGTGACTTAATATGCTGGGGTAAAAATTACTCTGTGATCAGATACAATGAAAAAAAACCTTCATACTTTATAATTACATATAATTATAATGATGCTATAATCAGACTATGCACTAGTGCAAACTCTCTCCATGAAACAAACGATGTGATAAACGCCTTTAATGATGAAATCGATATGAATATTAATCTAAAACTTAATTCCGGAAAATTCTCGGTCTTCAAATATACGTTGACCAAAGAAAACAGTATTTTTAATTATGCAGCTCAAATGGATTTCCCGATAAACATACATCCGCTTGATGGTTTTTCTCCATTATTATTCACTTCTCCAAAATCAGATGCTTATCTCGATGAGGCAAATGAATACTTATATACTAATTTTTCAATAAGAGGCGCAGGTATTCAAGTTGCAATTATACAACCGACAGGAGTGACGAATGAATAACAGTAAAGTAGAATTACTATCTGTATTGGGACTTCTTTTGGCAGCAATTCTATGGGGTACTAGTTATCCCGCAACTAAAATAGTAGAGCATTGTCCTACTTTCTATACTGTATCTATTAGATTTATTATTGCAGCTATTGTGCTATGTTTACTCTATTTTAAAAAAATTACCAATATGAACCATGACATCTTA
The DNA here is from genome assembly GCF_004362975.1 of Aminicella lysinilytica. GTDB lineage: Bacteria > Bacillota > Clostridia > Peptostreptococcales > Anaerovoracaceae > Aminicella > Aminicella lysinilytica. The sequence goes on from NZ_SNXO01000049.1 coordinate 9,887, forward strand.
AAATACTCATTTCTCTTGTCGTTTTTTATCATATTCATGTATGTCTTCGCAACTCTGGGAATTAAATACACAACATCGTCAAGAGCATCTTTCTTCACATGCTTAACTTTTATTATGGTTCCGCTACTGAATTTGATTTTTTTTAAAATGAAACTTACGAAAATAACACTAATCAGTGTGCTCATTTGTCTTGGAGGAATATTCTTATTAAGCTATCAACCCAGCGAAAGAGATTTTTCACTAAATCGTGGCGATCTATTATGTATGCTAGCTTCATTGGCAGGTTCATTACACATTATTTTTCTCGATCGTATTACTAAAAATGATGACATTGACCCAATGCTATTTACAACATTTCTTATGATATTCGTTGCGGTTTGGGGGACTCTAGTTGCACTATTTAAAGGCGACTATTCATCTTATGCAGTTAACACTACGGAATTTCTCACAATTGCTTTCCTTGGTATTTTCTGCAGTGCTGCTGCTTTTCTTCTTCAATCGATATGTCAAAAATGTGTTCCCTCTAATAGAGTGGGTGTGATCCTAGCTATGGAACCAGCCTCAGGATGCGTAATATCAGTCATCATGTTAAAAGAGGCCATGAGTTCTGCGGGATGGATTGGTGCAATCTTAATAATGATTAGCCTACTTTACATGGAAATCTCTACTAATAAATTGAATCATTTTAATAATAAGCCACCTACGCAATAATAATATTCCGGTGTTTTCCCTTCATTATCCTACCATTATAATTCACATCCAAACATATCCTTAATAAGCTAAACTGCATTACCTCCTAGTGGTTCAATTGCATATAGCATAGTGTCGGGGAATCTACATGATTCATTCTCGATACGAGCACCGTTGCAACATAGCTCACATTCTTAGGCATAAAGGGCCACACAATCCGTAATTTTTTTTCCAAATCAAGCATCACTTTATTAAATCTATGTTTTCATTATGAAGGCGTTTTTCAGCCTCTCTTGCTGCAGTAACACTCTCGAGGGATACCTTATCTATTATCACTCTGAATTTATTATACTTGTTCCAATATATTTCCGGGTCAAAATCAAAACCAAGCCAGAACCAGGTCTTACCATATCCAGAACAGCTTCTACACTTTCCTAGAGTCATAGCTAAATCATAGTATTTATCCATGAATTCTATAATTGTAAGCTCTTCTATATACCTTTCCACTTTATACATTTTGTCTCCCTAATCGAGTAGGGGCTAACAGTAGCCCCTCTCACACCACCCAGCATGCCGTTCGGCACTGGGCGGTTCAATTCATATAATAATCTAAACAACTGAC
>NZ_SNXO01000050.1 GCF_004362975.1 Aminicella lysinilytica
TGCCCCCAACTCCAGCCCCCAAAAAGTTTGTAAGACTATTCCATATCATTCCAGTTTGTGGAATTTATTTTGCCCCCAAATAACTTTGGATACCCAGTTATTTGGGGTTTCTCCGTAAGTGGTAAGCCACATGTACTGTAAGCGTCAAACCATGAGCACATAATATTTAGCACCTGCAGAAAACGTCAATATGACGGAATCTGCGGTCACTGTTGCAGGTGTGACTTCCGTCAACTTGACGGAATCTGCGGTTACTGCTACAGGTGTGACTTCCGTCAATATGACGGAAGTTGCGCTACAACTACATAAATCAAAAAAGCGTCAACTCCCTGGCCATACCCGGCCCTGAAGCTGACGCTTGATTTTTATCTATTGATGCTGACCTTCTCTGCAGTTCTCCGGGATCTCATCAGACCACGGTAGCAGGCTGTCTATCTGCTCATCGGTGATGCCTTCCGTCTGTGACATCACATCGAAAACGTGAGTAAGGTATGCGAATGGTTCCAATCCATTTCCTTTCGCTGTTTCTACTATGCTGTAGCTTATGGCGCTGGCGTCTGCTCCATGAGGCGTATTGCAGAATAACCAGTTTTTGCGTCCGATCACGAATGGTTTGACGGCCCGCTCGGCAATATTGTTAGATATTTCAAGCCGCCCATCTTCCAGGTACCGCCGTAGCTGCTGTTCCTGATTCCTGCTGTAAGTTATGGCTTCTCCCAGCTTGCTCTTAGGGAGCACCTTCGAACTCATTTCTTTTACCCATGCAAAATACTCGTCCAGTAAAGGTGCTGAATGTTCATTTCTGTATGATGCTCTCACTTCGGGCGTATCGTCGATGCATTCTTTTTCAATTGCAAAGAGAGCGTCACAGTATCTTATCCCCTGTGATATGTTTGGTGAGGGACTTTTCCCTGCCACAGCCAGAGCATCAGTGAATTTTCGTCTTGCGTGGGCAAAACATCCGGCTGAAATGACAGGTCCGGCTTTCCGGTCCTTGTCAGTACATATCTGATTGTAGCCGCTATATCCGTCCGTCTGCAGATATCCGCTGAAGTCCTCTAGAAATCCTGTGGGATACTTGCTCCCTCGTCCGGGTTCGTAATCGTAGAGTACACATGGGGCAGAGTGTTTCCCGCTGCAGTAGACCCACATATAGCTTTCCTGCGTTGCTTTGCGCCCCGGTTCGTTTATGACTTCGAGTTTTGTCTCATCTGCATGTACGATGTCTTCTGCCATCAGATGCCGCTTCATGCGTCCATACAACCTCGCCAGGTATTTACTGCCCGCTATGACCCAGTTTGAAAGGGTCTGCCGCGACAGTTCCATGCCATAGCGTCTGAACATCTGCTCCTGCCTGTTAAGCGGCAGGGCATATACATATTTCTGAGTGATGATATGAGCCAGAAGTGATGATGAGCAAAGGGAGTTTCTGAACAACGCCTTTGGTGAAGGTGCCGTTATGATGGTGCCTTTGATGCCATTCGACTCACAGTTTCTGCAGGCATATGTATAGCTGACATGTCTTTTGACTGTGAATCTGGCCGGTACTACTTCTATCTCGTCCCGAACAGTTTTCTTCATTTCGTGAAGGCGATGTCCGCATTCAGGGCATATCTGCTCCCCAGGAGAAAGACGATATTCCACGATCTTTACCGGAACGTTCTTTACCTTGGCTTTCTTAGCTCCCTTTGCCTTATGTCTCTTCTTGACATCTTTGAGCGCGGGTTCATAGGCTTCCGGGTCCGAGAAGGTCTCTGCCTCATTCATAAAAAAAGATAACTGCTCATCGGGATCGATCATGTTCTTCTCACTCGATGTGCCGTATATCTTTTTCTTGTTTGCACGGATCTGCTCTATGAGCCATGCGTTTTCCAACTCTAATGCCTCGTTGCGATCCATATATTCAGTCAGCATCTCTTCCATTTCATCTCTGCTGAGTGATGATATATCTATTGATTTTCCATTGACATCCTTCTTGATTTCCATACATATATTATACCATATCTGCAATACAAAAACAATGCTTTATCGTTGAAATATCAATGTTTTACGCTACCACAAAGTTCCTTCTCACTATGTACGATTCCATGACCAGACCTTCAAGGAATCGATCCAGATCAGCCTGTGTTATCATGTCTGCATTTTCTCCTTTGAACGATTCCGGCCAGCAGAATCTTCCTTTTTCTCTGCGCTTGTAGTATAGAACGAATCCATCCTTGTCCCAATGTAATATCTTAACTTTATCATGTTTCCTGTTGCAGAAAACGAAGAGAGCATCTGAATAGAGATCCAGATCAAAATTGTTCTGTACTATGGCCGCAAGACCGTTTATGGATTTACGCATATCGGTCACATTGGTAGAAAGATATATCTTGGTCTCTTTCTTCATTATCCTGCGTATCATACAGACGCCATTGCCTTTACTATACTGTCTATCACGGAAGCCGGAGCATCATATGGAATGTTAACCAATATATTGCTTGTGCTGAGTGTAATAGAAGATCCTTTGACTAACGGATGCTCTTTCTGTTTCCCGGCTCCGGCAGCTGCAGCCAGCCATTACTGTTACAGCTGTCGTTGTTGTTGCTCTTTTCAGATGGATTGATTCTCAGCTTTCTTAGCCAGTATCTGAGTGTAGATTCAGATATACCGTTGTCGCGACACCATATCTTCTGTGTTTTACCGCTATCTATCAGATCCCGGATACGATCCTCCCATATGGCGTTTCTGCTTTCTTTTACATTGTCATCCAATTGATGCACTTCCTCCCGATTTAGTATGATGATCTTGCTACTATTATCTCACATCATCCTTGGAATTTGAATGTGCTCATGGTTTGACACTTACCCCAAAACCGCCAAATTGCCTTTTGTAATATAGTATTTAGCGGCTTTTCCCATCACAGTAGTAGCGATGGAGTATTGACTTATATGTAAACAAGTGGTATCATATTGTAACTAGATATTAGTTACGGAGGTGTGTCGTTGAGTTCTAGAGAAAAACAGATAAGTAGGTTTCTGTCGAAACCAAGTGACTATAAATATGATGAGTTGATAACGGTGTTGGGATTTTTAGGGTATAGTGAGCGCAAGTCAGGTGGAAGGACCTCGGGCTCAAGAGTGCACTTTGTTAATTCCAATAAGCGGGTTATCAGTTTACACAAGCCACATCCAGGGAATGGGAATTATGTGAAGAAGTATGCGATTGAATTGGTAATTAGTGCCTTAAAGGAGAGTGGGGATTTATAATGAAAAACTATTTTGAGTATAAAAAATATATAGGTACCGTAAATTTGAGTATGGAAGATAGAGTGTTTTATGGTACAGTCCATGGATTAAAGGATCTGGTCACTTTTGAAGGAGAGACTTTTGAGGAATTAGAGAGTTCGTTCCGGGAGGCGGTAGATGATTATCTGGTTGTTTGCGAAGAACTTGGCAAGGAACCTGAGAAAGCGTACAAGGGGCAATTTAACGTGCGAATAAGTCCTGAATTGCATAGACAAATAACCATGAAGGGTATCAGCGAGGGTATGAACCTAAATCAAGCAGTAGAGCAGGCTATTAAGGAATATGTTTATCCTAAAGAGACTGCCTGATATCAAGTGTAACATCATCATATGGACTTGATCCGCTGATAACCCCACCTGTATTTGTGGAAGAAGATGGGGAATGAGCAATTTGAATATTTTGTGAAGGTTGGCATTGGTGCAAACACCGGCAGCATGACTGGTGCGGGAAGTTTTGTGCGTAAGTGGTATGAACTGATAAAGAGATGCATATATGGTAAGTTTACTTCCAAAGGTAGTTATAGACCGGGTTTAACATACTGCTATACCAACGGTAAGTCCGTTAAAGGAAAAGCATGGACATATTCTAAAAAATACAAACGCATGATACTGAAGAGTATGCCGGAGTCAAAAGTCAGATAAAGAGCAAACAATTAACCAGGCTTGGATCCATACTGGATTTTGCCTGGTTTTACTTTTTGTGCATTAGGCGCAATGTTAGCCTTTTGTCATAAATTTATAAATATTTATATTGAAAATATGACAAGAACGGAGTATAATTCAATTACAGGTAGGAGTAAGTGATATCTGATGGAGGGTAATGAAATGAAGAATATTGGTGAGATTGTCAAGCGCTTGCGCACTGATAGTGGGTTGAATCAGAATCAACTTGGCGAGTATCTTGGGGTCGGACAGACTATGATAGCTAAGATAGAGAAAGATGAGCGCAATCTGACCACCGATCAGATTGATAAATTGTGCGCTTTGTTCGGGTGCGATATGGCATATCTGTTAGGTGAGAAAGAAAAATGCAACCAACTGAAGTTTGCGTTCAGATCCAAGAATGCAAGTTTGGAAGTATTGACATCAGTTGCTGCAGTCAATAAGATAGCGTTGAATCTTCGTATGCTTAATGAATTACTGGAGGATGTTGATGAAAAGTGAACTGGAATTAAATTCTGATGCGATTATGTTACGTAAAAAATGGGGACAGGACTCGGAAACACCCGTAGATATTTTTGCGCTGACCAGACTTCAGCCGAAAGTAACGCTGGTGAATATAAAGATGGACGCAGACATAAGTGGAGTGTGCATCAGAGACAAGGCGAGCATAGTCATAGGTATCAATACAGACATGTCATGGGGCAGGCAGCGCTATACGCTGGCACACGAGTTATACCACGGCTTCATTGACGAAACAGATGCAACGTACATTTGTAATAAGCAATTTGATAATGGAAAACCCGTAGTGGAGAAAGAGGCTGATGAATTTGCATCGTTCTTTCTCATACCCTATGAGGCATTGGCACAGTATGATCGCAATATGATCAAGAATAATTGGTCAGATGAAGAGGTGATTATAGCAGAGCAGTTCTTTCAGATAAGTCACCAGGCGTTACTTATCAGGCTTGTGAAGAATGAGTATATTTCTGATGATAGATACGAAGAACTAAAGCAACTCGCAGTCACCGGGAAAGCAGTCAACCTTGGGTTCAGCACTGCCCTGTACCGCCGATCTGAAGACGAGGATCGTTACGGTTGCACCGGTGAATATATCAGAAAGATACAACAGGCTTATGAGCGAGGACTCATCGGCGCTGGTAAAAGAAGGGAACTATTGCTTGATGGATTCAGCCTTGGGATAGATGCACTGGGGCAGAGTGAAGGGATAGTAGGCGATGACTAGAAAAGTGTTCTTCGATTGGTCATATCTCCCCTGTTAAGATGAAATTAAGTATTTTAAGATAATCCTAAAATTCATAACCCCCATAAAGTGCTATCATTAATAATAGCACTTGGCAGGGGGGATTAGATGAATAGAAAATTAAATGTAGTGATCGTTACGCTTTTGGTTGCGATCCTGGTGATGGCGGCTGCGGTCATTGCCGTCGTCGTGACTACGGACGGCGGTGCGGGAACCAAGAGCAGCAGCGCGCGCTCCGAATCGAAGGCCGATAACAGCGCGGAAAGTGATATTACGCAGAGGCAGAAGGCCTTTGGCACATGGACGAACGCGGAAAAGTATTATTCCTACAATTATCTCACAGAGAATCTTGCTGGAAGTTCTCTTGTGGTCTTTGGATCTTCGGAATTTAATCATGGCAACAATACTCGATATTTTCCCAAGAAACTTTTTGCGAAGACAAACGTAAACCCTATGCTCATAGGCAATGCGTACAATCAGTCCCTTAGCCTGGCCACCTACCTGGGCGCCCTGGAATCCAAGATGAAGAATCGGAAGGTCGTACTCCTTCTTTCTCCATCGTGGTTTTATTGGGGTGGAGTCAGCCAGTACCATTATAACCTGCGCTTTTCGGAAATCATGTATCTCGACCTCATGAAGAACAAGGACGTACCCCTGGCAAGCAAAAAGTACATTGCCGAGCGTAGCGAGAGTCTGATAACAGACGCTGGCATCCTTGCGCGCGTCAGGCGTTATAACAGCATTTTCATACAGGGCAAAAGCTCCGCCGTGGACAAAAAATACATCGCCAGGCGGATGAAGGCTTTGAACAAAGCGGCTGACAGCGCCGCGGCCGTGGCCATGACAAAAGATGACATCACAAGCATTCCCAAAGACAAATTCACCTACAATAAGAGTTTTGTTCCCGACTGGAAAAATCTCGTATCCTCTGCCGTGGCCGAGGACAAGGGGAAACGCAATAATCCCTATTATATAGACGATGAAAGATATCAGAAAAAGTACTCCGCCCAGGTCGCCTATTCTAAAGGCAGCCAGAAAAACATGTCCTTCGAATATTCTCCCGAGTACAAAGACCTGCGCTGCTTCCTGGACATCTGCAAGGCCTGCAAAATCAAGGCTCTTCTTGTGGAACTGCCCATGAACGGCTATTGGTACGATATGACTGGACTCGACGCCGGAAAACGTCGGATCTTCGTGAAAAAGGTCGACAAAATCGCCGCCGCCTACGGCGCAGCGACGGCAAGCTTCACCAAGCAGGAATACAGCAAGTACTTCATGCTCGACACCGTGCACCTGGCCGGCAAAGGCTGGACCCTGATAAATAAGAAAATCTACAACTTCGCCGCGCGATGAGGCCAGGCGGCGGCATGCCTCGCCGCCCGGCGCTGCCGCGCCAGCTTGCCTCGCCGTGTAGCCCAGCTTCGCCGCGCCGGCTCGCCGCGCTTCGCTGGCTCGCCGTGTAGCCCGGCGCTGCCGGCTTGCCTCGCTTTGCTGGCTCGGCTCGCTTCGCCGTGTTGCGCTCCGCCGCGCCGCCGGCTTGCCGTGTAGCCCGGCGCCGGCCGGCCGCGATGTGTTTTATGTCAAATCCATTTTTTTGCCTATCTGAATCTGAAAAACTCAATTTGAGCGATTACAAAATTACCAGTAAATGACAAATATTGAAATTAAATTACATTAATTAACATTTATGCTTGCAATTCCCTTACATATAATGTAAAATATGTTTACAATTAACTATTACAACGATGGTATGCGGGCTGTGAACCTGATTCAACTGAGAAATTCAGAAACAGAGATGTGAAAATTTGAAATTGACATAAAACACATCAGAAATTAGCGGCCGCGGGCCGGCAGGCCGGCAACGCATGGCAAAATTAGCGGCCGCGGGCCGGCAGAAAGGATAGTCAATGGATATAATCCGATTTATTAAGAGGGAAATCGCTGCTGAGAAGAAGTTCCTCAGCGTGGCAAACAGTGAAATCAAAAAATCGCCGAAGGGAAACCTGGCCGCTTATATGAAGAATGGCAGGCCGTATTATGTTAATGTCATCGGCGGTGAGAAGAAATATCTTAAGAAAATAGATCAGAGTGTTATTGACGAACTCAAAGCTAAACGATATTGCCAGGAGGCAGTTAAGGTATATAAGAACAATATTCCGGTATTGGAGAAGGCACTTAAGAAACTAAGGCCATATACGCCGGAGGATGTTTTGCGCGGGATGCCTAAGGGGATGGTTGATTTTCCGGAGGAGTGCTACAAACACATGGATCTGATAGATGCCAGGCGCTGGGCGGAAGAGCCATATAAGAAGAGCAAAAAGCATCCGGAGCATCTTATCCACATGACAAAAAAGGGCGACTGGGTGCGTTCGAAAGGTGAAGCTAATATTTGTGATACGTTATACTACTACGGGATTCCTTATCGCTATGAACCGGTCTATTGCGCATATGGGTATGAATATGCGCCAGATATTGTCGTGTATTCCCAGTATTTTCAGAAGTTTTTTTATTGGGAGCACGTTGGTAAGACCAATGATCCGGGATATCTTGCTAATAATTTTAATAAGTACAGGGATTATGTAAAAATGGGGCTCAAGCCTTGGGATAATCTGATTGTGACATACGATGGGGAGGACATGGGTATGGACATGCGGATAATAGATAATCTGATTCATTTGTGGTTCCTGGGCGAGTAAGCGGGCCGGCCCAGTTTCGCCGCTGGCCCAGTCTCGCCGCCTCATGCCGGCCTAGCTTCACCGCCGCCGGGCAAACCCTGCGCCGCGGCCTGCGAAATCCCCGAGAACAACACAAAGCGAGTATTGTTTTGTGCGATAATATGTGGTAAAGTTAAATAACAAAAGTAGTTCAGAGCATTGGAGGCTTACGATGAACGAAGATCTGAAAGCACTTATCGACACATATTACAGTTTGGCGGACGCCATGGCGGCGCAGGGTTTGCCCGGCGACGGCGAGTCCCTGAAGACGCATATGGCAATGGTGTCAGTGGCGGTGGCCGCGGCCGAGGGGAGCGTGCGCGAAAGTGAAATCAACTGCATCCGCGAATATCTCGACTACCCGCTAACAAAAGAAATCGTTCACGAGAACATTTTGCCGGCGAAGTTGGACAAAATTCTGACCAGGCCGCCGGTGGAGATTTACGCTTTTGTTGCTGCGGAGAAAAATATGGCCGGCGCTGAAGAGGGGCCGGGGACAGCGGATATGTTTATCAAAGTGGTTGACAGCTATCTGACGGAGATGATCATGGCCGACGGCGACGCCGACGAGAACGAGACGTGGATCAAAGATAAATACATCTCTATGTTGAAGTCAGAAGTCAAGAAGACTCGGAAGAAGTTTAAAAGTTAATAAAGGAAGGCCATAGTCCGAAGTTTGCGACTATGGCCTGTTTTATATCAAAAGAAGCATCGCCCAGCCCAGATTCTCTGGGCCGCGCGATGCTTACATCTGAATATAAAGTAGAACGGCATGGCAGGCGGGCTTCGCCCGCCGGTAGCCATGCCGGCCATTTTTTATCAAAGGAAGCCGCCCGGCCCCGGTCTGGTTGGCACAACAAGTCGCGGGCCAACCCCGGTCGGGCGGCTACATTTTTATAAGATGAAGCCATTGTTGCCGGGGGCACAATGGCTTCTGATTCGGTTATTCATACCAATACAGGGAATATACATAGAATTTAGCCGTCTCGGAAATTTAGCTCTGATGTGTTTTATGTCAAATAGCAGATTTCGATACCCGTAATCTGAATGGCTTCAAATATAAGGCTGTAACCAGGCCAAAATCTGGTCTGAAGTACAGTATTAAGCGCAACTGACTTAGTTTAAATGTAATAAACTGGAATCCAAGTCAGGCCTGTAAATTTCATGTAACTGAAAGTTCATAATAATGCATAATGACCGCATAAATCCTGCATATTTTCGAGGAAAATGGTTGATCTTTCCATTCCTCGATTTCGGTTCAGATTCTTGGATAGTAAAATTGCGAATTGACATAAAACACATAGTCGGCCGCCAGGCCGAAGGCCAGCGGCCTTGAAAACGGCCAGCGGCCTCTTGCCAAGTCGCCTTTTGCTGTGTTATACTCAAAACATGGAGAGATTGAGTGAAGACAAGACATTTTACAGGAAGCTGCTGATCGTTGGAATACCAGTGGTGTTTCAGAATCTGATCAGCATTGGCCTGAATCTGATCGATACTTTGATGATCGGAATGCTGGGAAAGCAGGAGCTGGCAGCCGTTGGAGCGGCTAACCAGGTCTATTTTATTTACACTGTTACGCTTTTCGGGCTCTTCAGCGGGGCAGCCGTTTACACGGCTCAGTACTGGGGCTCCCAGAATCTGAAGGGCATCAAGCACCTGATAGGGATCGACTATGTGGTGGCTATCGTCCTGGCGGCCAGCGTTACTGCCGTTTCCTACGCCCTGGCGCCGGAGATCATAAGGCTTTTTTCAAAGGATCCGGAAGTCATCCATTACGGCACTCAGTATATCAGGATCGCCAGTCTGTCATATCCGATTTCAGGAATATCAATGGTGATTTCATATAATTCGAGGGCAATTCAGCGGCTGAATGTAGCCACGGCCGTCAGCGCCGCGGCACTGGGCATCAACGCTGTCCTCAATTATATACTCATATTCGGCAAGTGCGGCATGCCTATGCTGGGCGTCCGCGGAGCGGCCGTCGCCACCTGCATAGCCAGGATCTGCGAGTTGATAGCTTTGCTCGTCTATGTTTACGCTACGAAAAACCATCCCTTCCGCGGCACGCCGTCGGAACTTTTCAGCTTTGGTCGAAATTTGTTCCAAAACGTCATGCGGACGGCTATTCCCGTGGTATTCACCGAAGGCGGCTGGGCATTGTCCTTTGCGATGATTTTTGCGGCTTACGGCAAGCTGGGAGTGTCGGCGCTGGCGGTTTCCCAGGTGGTAAACGTGGTCTGCGACATGCTGCAGTCCTTCTACTTCGGCGTGGGCAACGCCACGGCAATGCTCATCGGCGAGGCCCTCGGCCAGGGCCACAAAAATAAAGCCTACCGTTACGGCAAGCTTTCCTTCCGCGCTGTTATGCTGTTAAATGTGGTCATGACGGCGGTCATGTTCCTGCTGGCAAAGCCCATCGCCGGCATATACAATTTCGACGCGGAAACTACCCACCTGCTGATTCTGGCCATCTGGGCCCAGGCTTTGATCCTGACGCCGAAAATGCTTGCATATCTGCCTATCGTGGGCATACTGCGAGCCGGCGGCGACACGCTTTTCTGCATGGTCCTGGACATCAGCTGCAACTTCCTGATTGCAGTGCCTATGGCCTTCCTTTGCGTCATGGTTTTCCATCTGAGTCTGCCAATCGCCATTATCCTGGTGGACCTCAGCGATCTGGTCCGCATATTCTTCTGTATACCGCGGTTCCGGAGCCGGAAGTGGATTAATATAGTTGCTTAGAGGTAAAGAATACGGCTGCAATAATTGCGTATATTATATAGCGAATATATGCAACTATTGCAGTTTTATATTGACTACGATATGCAATCATGGTAACATATACTAAACGGAGACAATATGAAGTGACCTCACAATTGTATATTCGTGTATTTACCTGTAAAATATTATTTGATAAGAATAATAAGGTAACAGGGATTACCGCATACAATAGGAGGCCACATATGAATAGTATAGT
>NZ_SNXO01000051.1 GCF_004362975.1 Aminicella lysinilytica
CCGTGCACGACGCCGGCACAGGTTTTGCGGCCGGCATTTTTATGACGGCCTATAGGCTGCAAATCCTTGTACTTTCCTTGATACTATGGTATAATATCATACAAATTTGCTGATTTAGTGAAGAAATCAATCGATAATATATAGGGGTTTAAATTTGAGAACATTTATTGAGATATTGAAAGACCACGTGACCTATGGAAGACAGCTGATCAAGCTGGCCAAGGCAGATATAATCAAGACATACAGAGGCGCGGCCCTTGGCTGGGCCTGGGCAGTCATCAGGCCTGCGGTCACTATTTTCGTGTTCTGGTTTGCATTTTCCATAGGAATCAAGAAGGGCGCGCCCGTGGACGGGCACCCGTATTTTCTGTGGCTTATAGCCGGATTCACGCCGTGGTTCTACATGCGCGACACCCTCAACGGCGGCGCGGCATCCATCAGGCGGTACAAGTATCTGGTCAAGAGGATCAAATATCCGGTGGACACAATACCTACTTTTGTGAGCATGTCCAACCTGGTGACCAACCTGGCGCTCCAGTGCATCATGATCGCCATATACATCGGCTTCGGAGATTATCCGACAATTTACTACCTTCAGCTGCCATTTTACATTTTGATAATGTTCATATTCTTCACGGCGTGGAGCCTCTTCGCGGGGGTTTTGTCCGCCATGAGCAAAGACTTCCTCAACCTTGTGAAAGCCTTTGTGCCGGCCTTGTTCTGGCTGTCGGGTATTTTGTACGACGCCACCAAGATCGACTACGTGTGGATCAAGAACATACTGATGTTCAATCCGGTAACGCTGATCGCCAACGGCTACAGAAACACACTGATATATCACAGGTGGTTCTGGGAGACCCCGACCGAATTGCGGAACTTCGCCATCGTAACTGTCATAATGATAATTCTGGCGTGCTGGGCATATAAGAAGCTGAGAAAGGAAATACCGGACGTAATATGAGTAATATCACGACTACAAACGATAATATAGAAATAAGCGGCGATTCGGCTATCGAATTCCGCCACGTGACCAAGGAGTACAAGCTCTACAAGAACGACAAGCAGCGTTTCCGCGCGATCTTCTCCAAGCACGTCAAGTGCAAGGTCAGGAAGGCCGTCAATGATGTGGACTTTACCATCAGAAAAGGCGAGGCAGTAGCTCTCTTCGGACGCAACGGCGCGGGCAAATCCACGCTTTTGAAGATGATCACGGGGGTAACTTATCCAACAAAGGGCGACATAGTTGTCGACGGCAGGGTCAGCGCTTTGCTGGAGCTGACAGCCGGCTTCGACCCGGAGTTTACGGGCCGGGAGAATATTTACTTCCGCGGCCAGCTCATGGGTATGAAGAACGACGAGATCGCCAAACTGGAGCCTGCTATTGTTGATTTTGCTGAACTGGGAGACTACATGGATCAGCCGGTCCGTACCTATTCCAGCGGCATGAAGGCCAGGCTGGGCTTCGCCATCAACGTCAACATCGAGCCGGAAATACTCATCGTCGACGAGGCCCTGAGCGTCGGCGACGTATCATTTAAAAACAAATGCACAGAGAAAATCAACGACCTTGTAAACAACTATAACATCACGTTCCTTTTTGTTACACATTCCACCAAGGTGGCCGCGGAGTTCTGCCATCGCGGCATAGTTCTGAAGAAGGGCGCGATAGTATTTGACGGCACCATAGATGAGAGCATAGCCTATTACAAAGACATGGTCAAAACCGAGGATGAAGAAAAACGCAGGAAAAAGCAGGCTGCTAAGGAAGTCAGACTTTTTTAAGAGGGCGAGGGTGAGTCATGAGAAGTAAGAAATATGGTCAGAAGAATATTTTCGCTGACAATAATAAATATGAAGGCAAAGGCAAGATCAAGAGCGTCGGCGGCGAAGCGGCTGTCAAGAAGAAGGGCTTCCGCAACTGGAAGACCTGGCAGAAGGTGGCGCTGGTCCTGATCATCGTCATTCTGGCCGGCGCGGCGGCAGGCTACGCCTACATAAACAGCAAGCTGAACAAGATCCAGAAGACTACTTTGGATACCAAGAAGCTTTCCTGTGTGGATGTCAACGGCTATGTTAATATTGCTCTTCTGGGCGTGGACTCCAGAAGCATGGACAAGTCCAATCTGAAGGGCCACAATACTGACGCCATAATCATCGTCAGCATGAACACCAAGAATAAGAAGGTAAACCTGATCTCTGTATACCGTGACACATACACGGAAATCGGCGAGACAGGTTCATATAACAAAATAAACAGCGCCTACGCGTCAGGCGGGGCGACTACGGCGGTTCAGACTATCAACAGGACTATGGATCTGAACGTAAGCAAATATGTCCTGTTCAATTTCAAAATGGTAGCTAATCTGGTGGACGATGTAGGCGGCATCACTGTGGACGTGAAGGATTACGAGATCCAGCAGCTGAATAAGTACACAATCCAGACTGCAAACAACATCGGCCAGAAGAAATATAATCTTGTAAAGAAGGCTGGAAAGCAGAAGCTGGAAGGCGTTCAGGCTGTGTCTTACGGACGTATCCGTAAGGGAGTCGGCGATGATTTCAAGCGCACCAGCCGAATGAGAGTAGTGATCAAGAAGGTAACGGCCAAACTCCAGGATATGAGCATCACCAAGTTGCTCTCGATCATGGACGATTGCCTGCCACAGTGTCAGACGAATCTTTCTAATAATGATATGATTGGCCTGGCTCAGCGCCTTGCCAAACTGCAGATCGATAAGAGCAGCGGTTTCCCATTCGATGTGACCACAGGTTACATCAATGGTATTTCCTATGTATTCCCGGATGGCCTGGCAGACAATGTGAAGAAACTCCACGTGAAGTTCTTCGGCCAGGAGGATTATAAGGTTTCAAATACTGTAGTCAACTTGTCGAGCACTATAGCATCGGCAGTTAACGGCTCCAGTTCCAGCGGTTCGACCAGCTCCGGCAACGCCACTACTAACGGTTCGAGCAGCTCCGGCAATACCGGCGGCTCGTCTTCCGGCAATTCATCTGGCGGCAGCAGCGGCGGTTCGTCCGGTGGCAGTTCGGGAGGTTCCGGTGGCAGTTCCGGCGGTTCAGGCGGCAGCAGCGGCGGGTCCTCGGGCGGTAGTTCCGGCGGTTCGTCCGGTGGCGGATCATCTGGCGGCGATAGCGGCTCCGGCGGTTCGACAGGCGGCGGATCAGGTTCCGGTGGTTCTACCGATGATAGCGGGGCTACAGAATAAGCGAGATGCGGCGCGCATGGTAGCAATGCTGCCGGCCGCAATGCTGCCGGCAGCAAGGTCAGTGCCATGTGGCGCCCACGGCGAAATCCCTTGGCGCGCACGGTTTTGGTCAATTATTTGCTAAATAGTGCACATTGAGGGACAAAACAAGGCCTTTCCGCACGGTTCTGAAGATATTTCAGACAAAAGGTGCACATTTGGATATTTTTGAGAGATTTGCGCACGGTTTATCGGATTATCTGATATAATAGTGCGAGTACATATACAGATTCGGGGTAAAATCAAATTATAAGACTGGAAAGTGCACCTTTTATTCATTATTTCGTGGAAACCGTGCGCGAGACCAGTTGAAAACATGCCAAGTCGCACTTTGTACCCGAAAAAAGGGCAAAACCGTGCACCTGACCGACATAAAACCGGCCAAGTCGCACTTTGTGCCTGAAAAAGGGGCAAAACCGTGCGCGGTGATCGGAAAGCGCCCCGGCCCAGAAAGTGCCCCGGCCAGAGAGCCCCGGCCCAGAAAGTGCCCCGGCCAGAGAGCCCCGGCCCAGAAAGCGCCCCGGCCCAGAAAGTGCCCCGGCCCAAGTCAAGTTAGTTTTTGTTCATAATGGATATATATATAAGAGGTAAATAAAATGGCGAAAGAAAAAATCGATTTCAACGACGAAGATGTCAGACTGAGGTACAGGCATACGACGTCACACATAATGGCCCAGGCGATTCAACACCTGTGGCCTGACGCAAAGTTCGCAATAGGGCCGGCCATCAAGGACGGATTCTACTACGACGTGGACATGGAGCATAAGATCACCGATGAGGATCTGTTGACCATCCAGAAAGAAATGAAGAAGATCATCAAGGCAAACCTGCCGCTTGAGAGATTTGAGCTGCCGCGCAACGAGGCGCTGGAGTACATGAAGGGGCTGGACCAGGATTATAAGGTCATCCTCATCAACGACCTGCCGGAAGATGAGACCATTTCATTCTACAAACAGGGCGACTTCGTCGATCTTTGTCGCGGACCGCATTTGGAATCCACGGGCAAAGTCAAGGCTGTGAAGCTTATGAGTATTGCCGGCGCTTACTGGCGTGGCGATGAGCATAATAAAATGCTGCAGAGAATTTACGGCACGTGCTTCCCGACTCAGGAGGAGCTCGACAATTATCTGAAGATGCTGGAAGAGGCCAAGAAACGCGATCACAGAAAGATCGGCAAGGAAATGGAACTTTTCGAGATGCATCCTGAAGGACCTGGATTCCCGTTCTTCCTGCCTAACGGTATGATCCTCAGAAATGAGCTGACCAATTGGTGGAGAGAGGTCCACAGACAGTGGGGCTACCAGGAAATCATGACTCCGATGATTCTGAACGAGCAGCTTTGGCGCACGTCCGGTCACTGGGATCACTATAAAGATGACATGTATTTCACTAAAATAGATGATGAAGATTACGCAATCAAGCCGATGAACTGCCCGGGTTCGATTTTGGTCTACAAGAGCAAGATCCACTCATACAGGGATCTGCCAATCAGATACGCCGAGCTGGGTCGTGTCCATCGTCACGAGCTTTCCGGCGCTCTGCACGGACTCATGAGAGTAAGGTCATTCGTTCAGGATGACGCTCACATGTACTGCACCATGGACCAGATCAAGGATACTGTTCAGTCAGTCGTAAAACTGATCGACTACATGTATGGTACTTTTGGGTTCAAATATGCTATCGAGCTGTCTACTCAGCCTGAGGATTGCATGGGCACAAAGGAAGAATGGGACGAGGCTACTGAGGCTATGCGCCAGTCGGTGGAAGGTCTCGGCATTGATTATGAGGTGAATGAAGGCGACGGAGCTTTCTATGGCCCTAAGCTTGACTTCCATATCAAGGATTCTCTGGGCAGGACATGGCAGTGCGCCACGATCCAGCTGGATTTCCAGATGCCACAGCGCTTCGATATTTCTTATATCGGTTCTGATAATGAGAAACACCGCCCGGTAATGATCCACCGCGCCATCCTTGGTTCTGTGGAAAGATTTATAGGTATCCTGACGGAGCATTTCGCAGGCAAGTTCCCGCTTTGGCTGGCGCCTGTTCAGGTGAAGCTGCTGACAGTTGCCGAGAACTGCGCAGACTATGCGTACAAAGTGAAGGCTCAGTGTGAGGCTGCCGGCCTTCGTGTGGAGGTTGACGTTCGTAATGAGAAGATAGGTTACAAGCTGCGCGAAGCCCGCAATGCCCGTAATTCTTATATCTGTGTTATCGGCGAGCGCGAAGCGGAATCCGATTCCTTGTCAGTCCGTTCCATCAAGACCGGTGACCTGGGAACAATGTCGGTAGACGACTTCGTTGCCAAACTGGTCAAGGAAGTAGAAGACAAAGCATTGGGAACAGAAGAGTAAGGTTTGCTTGCCCTATAGCGTGGGCGCAAATGCTATGCCAAGATTATGTTGGTCGCAAACCGCGTGCCAAATAGGAGACGAATATGGGGATTTTTAAGAAAAAAGAAATCGAAAATCAAACATCGCCTGATGATGGTTACAGATGGCGTGATGGCGCCTATCTATGCACTGTCAACGATAGTTTTCAGGCGGATATTCTGGAATCGAAGCTCCGCGGCGAGGGCATTCCCAGCGAGCGCAAGTACATTGGTTCCAGCAACTATATGGAAATCGTTTTCGGAAATAACCTGGTAGGCGACATAGAACTCTATGTGCCCGCCGAATGTCTGGAGGATGCAAAAAACATTATTATTGCGGTTCCTCTCGATGACTGCGAGGATTGGCCTGCTGAGGACGATTGCGTGGATGCGACTCCTGAAGATGACAAATAAAAACTGGGTGGCTATTGCTTAGGCAATAGCCACTTTTTTAGTCGGCGCGCGGGCCGGCGGCAACACCTTGCCTGCACCTTTTATTAGTGATTTGGTCGTATAAATGCATTTATTCCTGAAAATTTTGATTTTGCGCACCATCAATGAATATTTCAGCCAAATACGTGCGCAGAGGCCATTCGATCACATTGCACCAGCTCAAGGTTTGTAAGATTGTTTTATATCAAACCCTGCATCAGAATCATTTACAATTTTTTTCATAAAATCTGTTGACAACCCTATAAGTATGTGTTACTGTATTAAGTGCCTAATACAGTAACACTATGATAGGGGGAACTTATGGAATGGAAATTTAAGGACGGGCAGCCCATCTATTCGCAGATCATCGATCAGATGAGTATCAGAATAGCGAGTAACGCCTACGAGCCTGGCGACAAACTGCCGTCAGTCAGAGACATGGCAACGGATGCAGGGGTGAATCCGAATACTATGCAGCGAGCACTGGGGGAGTTGGAACGCAGGGGTCTGGTCTACACAGAGCGCACCAACGGAAGATTTGTAACACGGGAGGAAGAGGTTTTGAAGGATTTGCATATGCAGCTGGCAGAGAAGTACATAGCGGACTTTTTCGCCAAGCTGAAGGGATTGGGAATGACGAATGAGGAAATTGAATCGGCAGTAAGCAATTGGGCACAAAGTAACCCGCCCAAGGCTACCGGAACTGCACCGGGTAATGGTAATGCAACAGAGATTTCGGAAATGCATCAGGCTACCGGAACTGCACCGGGTAATGAAGTAGCACACAGTACCGGAACTGCAACAGAGAATTCGGAAATGCATAAGGCTACCGGAACTGCACCGGGTAATGAAGTAGCACACAGTATCGTAAACACACAAAAGGAGGAACGTTAAATGGCAATGATAGAATGTAGAAACCTGACCAAGTATTATGGTCACACCAGGGCGCTGAACGGCGTTGACCTGACTATCGAGAAGGGACAGATAGTCGGCCTTCTGGGACCCAACGGTTCCGGCAAGACGACCATGATCAAGATGGCCAACGGCTTGCTTCAGCCGACCAACGGAAGCATAATAATCGACGGACACGATCCAGGGGTAGAAAGTAAATCCGTCGTAGCATATCTTCCAGACAGAGATTTTCTGCCGGAGTATATGACAGTAGATGCTTTGTTCAAAATGTATGGGGATTTTTTCACGGACTTTAACAGGGAAAAGGCAGAGAAGATGCTGGCGTCACTGGACATCAGGAGAGACGTAGCCATCAAGAAACTTTCAAAGGGCACCAGAGAAAAGGTGCAGCTGGTTCTGATCATGTCGAGAGACGCCAAGGTTTATCTTTTGGACGAGCCTATCGCCGGCGTAGACCCGGCAGCCAGAGATTACATACTCAAGACGATAATTTCCAATTACTGCGAGGACGCCATAGTAATGATATCGACCCATCTGATCGCAGACATCGAGTCGATCCTGGACGACGTCATCTTCCTGAAAGATGGAAATGTAGTAGTCCACGAGCCGGCAGATCAGCTCAGAGAAGAGAGAGGAAAGAGCATTGATGGATTGTTCAGGGAGGTATTCAAATGTTAGGAAAGCTTTTAAAATATGAATTCAAAGCTATGGGAAGGACGCTGCTCCCGCTATACGGAGCGCTTCTGGCCGTAGCCGCCATACTGGGACTGATGATAAACTTCTCAGACGCCATGAACAGCACCGGCATAGTAGGCAGCATAATGGCAGTGCTCATTGTAGTTGTATATGTAGTGCTTCTGGTAGCCATAGTCGTAATGACAATGGTACTCATAGTTCAGCGCTTCAGCCGGAACCTGCTTGGCACCGAAGGTTACTTCATGCTGACATTGCCGGCATCCATAGACGCTCACATTTTGAGCAAAACCATCTCTGCAATGGTCTGGTCGCTGTTTTCCGGCATCGTAGGCATGGTAACATTGCCGTTGATCCTGCTGACGTCCGGCTCAGCCGACACTAACGTTGGTGCCGTCTTCAACGAAATCGGCAGGGGACTGAGAATGGTAGCCGATGAAATCGGCAGTGGCAATCTGGCCGTACTGATATTGGAAGTGTTGTTGATAATGATACTGACCGGCGCGGCATTCGCGCTGAAGGTCTACGCGTCCATCTCCGTAGGTCATCAGGTACAAAAACACACTGGCTTGCTTTCGCTGGCCGTCTTTATCGGTCTGTGCATAGTGGAATCCGTAGCAGGCAGTTTCGTGGGCGTCAAGACCTTCGAAATCAGCGGCAACAACATAGAGCAGCAGGTAGTGGATTCAGTGTTGTATGCTCAGCAGATAATGCTCGTATCGATAGTATTCACTGCAGTTGTAGCAGCTATATACTATGTCATCACAAGACTGCTTATGAAATACAAACTCAATCTGGAATAAGGGGTGTTTGTATACTAACGATATTTTGTTAATTTAAGAGGGGAAAAATAAGAAAAGTGCCCTGAATTTGTTAATCAAATAACAAGGCACTTTTTCTGTGGGGATTTTTTGTTAAGACCTGCGCAGAATTCTGTAGAAAAAAGCCCGAATTTTAAAAATATTTTGTTAAATTCATAACTATTATTGCATTGAAATAAATACAAGAGTAAGATTTTCTTATAAATAAAAATGATCTTAAGGAGGTCGTAAAATGAAGAAGGCAAAACTACAGGATAAGTATCAGCTTTATATCGGAGGCGAATGGAGAGACGCTTCAGACGGCGGTACATTTGAGACAACATGCCCGGCAACAGGCGAGAAACTAGCTACCTGCGCACAGGCTACAAGGGAAGATGTTGATGATGCTGTAAAAGCAGCGTGGAAAGCATTCGATTCCTGGAAAAAGACAACTGCGGCTGAAAGGGCCGGTATTCTGAACAAGGTTGCCGATATTATAGACGAGAACAAAGAATTCCTTGCCATGGTAGAGTCCATGGATAACGGAAAACCTATCAGAGAGTGTATGGCAATAGATGTTCCTATGTCAGCCGATCATTTCAGGTATTTTGCAGGCTGCATCCTCGGAGAAGAGGGAAGCGCTAATATGCTTGACAATAATACTATGAGTCTGATTCTGAGAGAGCCTATCGGAGTCGTAGGCCAGATAGTACCATGGAACTTCCCGTTCCTTATGGCAGCATGGAAGCTGGCACCGGTACTGGCAGCAGGCGATTGCACAGTATTCAAATCATCAAGTTCCACTCCTTTGAGTGTACTTGAGTTTGCAAGACTGGTGCAGGATGTCATTCCTAAGGGAGTATTCAACGTTATCACAGGAGCAGGAAGCAAATCCGGACAGTATATGCTGGAGCATCCGGGATTCAGAAAGCTTGCTTTCACAGGATCCACAGAAGTCGGCAGAAATGTTGCGGCAGCAGCTGCAGACAAACTTATCCCTTCAACATTGGAGCTGGGCGGAAAGTCTGCTAACATATTCTTTGATGACTGCAAATGGGAAATGGCTATGGACGGCATCCAGCTTGGTATCCTGTTCAATCAGGGCCAGGTATGCTGCGCAGGTTCCAGAGTATTCGTACAGGAAGGCATCTACGACAAATTCGTAGCAGAAGCTGTTAAGAGATTCAATGCAGTTAAACTGGGAATGCCTTGGGATGATGATACTCAGATGGGTTCACAGATCAACGAGATCCAGATGGGCAAGATCCTGAGTTACATAGATATAGGTCAGTCAGAGGGTGCTACAGTTGCCTGCGGTGGTGAGAGAGCTACAGAAGGTGCTTTGGCCAAGGGCTGCTATATGAAGCCGACACTGCTCACAAATGTTACTAATAAGATGAGAGTTGCTCAGGAAGAGATTTTCGGACCTGTGGCAGTTGTCATTAAGTTCAAGGATGAAGAGGATGTTATCAGAATGGCTAATGACAGTACTTATGGACTGGGCGGAGCTGTCTGGACACGCGACATCAACAGAGCTATCAGAGTTTCCAGGGGAATCGAAACAGGACGTATGTGGGTCAACACATATAATGCAATTCCTGAGGGTGCGCCATTTGGCGGATATAAAGAGTCCGGCATAGGCCGTGAAACTCATAAGGTAATACTGGAACATTACACTCAGATGAAGAACATAATGATCAACCTGAGTGAAGATCCATCAGGATTCTATCCTGCACCATAGAACAGTAAATGATCCGAGGAAATCACCTCGGTGATCATCTCCGAAAACCGCTTCGACACTTATGTCGAGGCGGTTTTTACGTATGACGGGCATGCCGTCAATCTGTGGTGAAAGTCCACGTGGGGCGTAGTTGCCGACGAACCCCAAAGCGACTTGCAAGTTTCACATCGTGAGG
>NZ_SNXO01000052.1 GCF_004362975.1 Aminicella lysinilytica
AATGAAGGAAACACTAGGTTATTTGAGCCCGGTAGAATACAGGCGTTCTCTTGGATTAGCTGCATAGGCAGTCCAAGAAAATGTCCGCACCCCCAAGGCAACAGATAATAGTCTGTCTTCGCGGCGTTGTTCAAAACTTTCTTATTGTATTTGAAGTAGAAAACGTGTTTGGATGTGCCCAGGCTCATGTTGTCGCTGATGCTGCTGAAATTGCCTAAAGGCGACCAGGTCTTCAGTATGCCCGGCGTGACCGCCGAAAGCCTGTAAACGTTCTGCAGCCTGTAACCCTTCGGCATAGTGATCTTCTGAGCATAGGCTTTGTTCTCCAGGCCCTTTACGTTGACGGCGTAGGCCGTGCCGCGGATGAGATTGATCGATTCGTCCTTGAAATTCAAGTGGTCACCCTTTGCGACAAAAACGATCGGCGACTTGTTCAAATCATAGCCCTGCCACATTTCATTATTGCCGGCCGTGGCGGAATACAGGCTATTCAGCTGGGACAGCATCTCCTGATCCCTGCTGTTCAGGTCAGAGTAACTCGTATGGACTAGTTTGTTCATGGCCATATTCCCCAGGAAAATCACTGCAACCACTGCGACTATCACAATGACAGCGTTCCTGAGGCCGTGGCCCTTATGTTTGGTTTTGTTCATATACACACCTTTCTCCGGCGAATTATTTCGCCATGTCTTTCCTCCTTATCCATTTTATGAAATCAGTATCATAAAACTGTTCACATGTATTATGCCATAAATCCAGAAAAAGTCAAAACAGAAGTTTACCGAAGTGTCATTGACCTTTTGGTAATTGTACTTCTACTTTACTGATGCTATACTATAATTAATTGAAACTTACACCCATTATTGCTTAAATGCATTGGAAAGTGGTGATGATATGAATTTTGCAGAGATTTTAAATGAGTACATTGTGGACCTTGACTGTTCGGCAAAAGATCTTGCCGAGGCCTCGGGTCTCTCCGGCGCGGTCATCAGCCGCTACCGGTCCGGCGAGCGACAGCCGGAATTTGCCAGCGACCAGATTGAGAAACTGATCACGGGGATCACAGCCCTTGCCGAGGAAAAACAAGCGGCCGACATTACCCGGGATTCTGTAATATCAGCCTTTGCAACGGCTCTGGGAAACATTCAGTACGACTACTCCAAGCTGGTGGCCAACCTGAACACCCTCATATCCGTCCTGGGCATCAGCACCACCGAACTGTCGCGGGCATTGAATTTCGACGCCTCATTTTTGTCCCGTATACGCTCCGGCCAGAGACGCCCCGCCGACACGGAGGCCTTTATCACCGGCGTCTGCGCCTACATCGTGCGCCGTTACCCCGGAGAAAACGAGCTCAGCGCCATCGCCGACCTGACCGGCGCCGACATCAGCGAGATCGCCTCGAACGAAGACCGCCTGGAAAAACTGGGCCTGTGGCTATCATCAGGAATCGCCGACCCTCCGGACTACATGAGCGACTTTTTGCGCACCCTGGACGACTTCGACCTGGACGAATACATCCGCAGCATACATTTTGACGAGCTGAAGGTGCCAACCATGCCCTTCCAACTGCCCACCTCCAAAC
Organism: Aminicella lysinilytica; assembly: GCF_004362975.1. Lineage (GTDB taxonomy): Bacteria > Bacillota > Clostridia > Peptostreptococcales > Anaerovoracaceae > Aminicella > Aminicella lysinilytica. The sequence goes on from NZ_SNXO01000052.1 coordinate 1,586, forward strand.
GCTACTACGGCATCGAAGAGATGAAGCAGGGCGAGCTGGACTTTTTCAAGTCAACGGTTTTGTCCAAGTCCGCGGAGCCGGTGTTCATGTGCAGCGACATGCCAATGGAAGACATGGCCGAGGACGTCGACTTCGGCAAAAAGTGGATGTTTGCCATCGCCATGACCCTGAAGAAGGGCCTGCATCTGAACATAATCCACAACGTGGACCGGCCGCTGAAGGAAATGATGCTGGGCCTGCAGAGCTGGATCCCCATTTACATGACGGGGCAGGTGTCGCCGTACTATCTGAAGGGTGTACAAAACAGTGTTTACTGCCACTTTAACTACGTGTCAGGCTCTGTCGCCCTGTCCGGGGAATGCATCAACGGCTTTCACAACGACGGGAAATACTATCTGACAAGGAACAAAGACGAGGTGGCATATTACAAAAAGAAGACTGCGGGGCTTTTGTCTAAGGCGACGCCGCTTATGGACATTTACCGCAAGAATAACGAAGTCGCCTTCAACACTTTCCTGAAAACTGATATGGAGGCGGGAGGCGCTCGCCATAATATGCTGTCATCATTGCCTCTGTATACCATATCGGAGGAGGTGCTTTCTGAAATTCTAAAGCGCCATTTCCTCTTCGATATCGACGGGGAGCGGATACTTGCCGCGGTCAGACAGCAGAAAAAATATGTCGAGATCCTACTGGAGAAGGACACTATGGTCGATGAGATACCGGAAATATCGGAATCGGAATTCGAGAAGCACCCGATGGTCGTTTCCCTTTCCAGCATATTTTACGATAATGAGATAACTTATACCTATGATGAGTATCTGGAGCATCTGGAGTTGACCCGCGCATATGCTGAAGCCCACGAGAATTACAGTATCAAACTGAATAAGGAGCTGGCCTTCCGCAACATCCAGATCACCATGCATAAGGGGAAATGGGTAATGATCTCCAAGAACAAAGCCCCCGCCATCCATTTCGTTATACGCCACTCTAAGATGGTAGAGGCTTTCAAGAACTTCACTGTGCCTGTGTTTGAGGAATAACTTACGCGTTAAAAGAAGAATGATTTCACCGCTAAAAAAAGGGGCAGAATTGATCTGTCCCCTTTCGGGTATTATGATTTACCTGGCATAAGCAGCATGCCTTTCTATTTGATTTTCTTTTTCAGGATGTTGCTCCAGGCGCCGTACTGTGTAAATGTCTGATCACCTGCTTCGTACTTGTAATAATATCTGCGCTGGAAGTAGTATGTCTTATTCTTCTTCAGTCCGCTGATTATCACCGTACCCTTACTTATCCTGGAAACGACTTTCGCCGACTTCATATTCTTCTTGGTGGAACACTTTACTTCCGAATACAACGTCGGGCGTCCGCCTGTGGATTTTCCAATAGTGTAGTACAATTTATTGCCCATCTTATGTAAACTGTTTGCAGTCAGTTTACGTTCTACTGGCTTGAATACAGCTATTTTCGTTGCCTTGGTGCCTGTGACCACCGCTCCGTCAGCCATTTTCTTCTGTGGATACACATACAGGTAAGTCATCTTACCGGCGGAAGTTGATGTAAAATACTTGTCCGCAACGGTAAAAGATGTACCTTCATACTTATCTATCGTGGCCATTTTCTTTCTTAAAGCCGCATTGCTGGCGGCATTTGAAAACTTGCCTAAAATCAGTTTGTATGAGCAGTCGCTGCTGTTTCCTTCCCATGTCACGACGGGATTACTATTATCTACGGATCCGACACTTAACTTCGTAACCGAAGCCGTATACGGCGTATATGCAAAGTTCTTCAGATACTTAGATTGCATGTAGCCGACCTGACCGCTGAAGTAAACCTTGGCCCAATCAGAATCCCTGCTTATGATGTCAATTTTTGCGCCATTACCCAACAGACCTATGGACTTTGAATTCAGATCTTTCTCCTCCCTGGCATTGATGCCAACGTATGGCGAAGGTTTAACTGTGGCTGTGCCCAGAATCTCCGGCGTGGTTTCCCCATTCAGTCTCAGATTCAGATAGCGGCTGTTTACATAATATGTCCCTACCCTGCCGCAGTATCCTGCCGTTCCGTTGCTCGTATTCCTGAACTTCACCTTATAATATGTGTTTCCGGAAGTGTTGTTAGCGGCAACCTTTTCGGCAGATATCACGTCGATTTTCTTATTGACGCCAAGAGCCCAGACAGCACCTGTGGCAGAATCTCCCGGCTCCGGCAGGATGCCGGCGGAATATGAAATCGTGCCTGTTCCGATGGAAGCCGGCTCCGATCCTGTAACGTAATTCTTCCCGGCGTCAATCCAGACATTCTTTCTTTCCAGCTTATAGAATCCAGGTACATGCACCGTGTTAAAATTTCCCGTAGTACATTGAAGGATGAATCCCGCAGACGTATCTAGAAAGCCTTCCGACCAATAATAAACATAGTTCTTATCATAGGCCACTATTTTCAATGGATCCGTTACGGTTGCATAATATGCGCAGTCCTTGTAAAAGTCACTGTTCAGACGGTAGAATCCCTTGCTCTGAAGGTAATCCTGCCATTTCTGCGCATTCTTATCCGGCTTATACTTACTATCGATTTCAACGCCCTGGATACTAGTCATACCGCTCGGCAGCGCATATGCCTTTACATTGGAATACATTTGCGTATCTTTGGCCCAGTATGTTGAGATCTTTCCATTTTTCTGAACATATCCCTTGGCTATGACCTTGATATCCGGATACACCTTGCTCAACTGTGTTTTCTTAAATGTGTCAAAGCTCTGTGAGTCGCTGGCACTTACGCTGATTGGCTGCGCCATGAAAATAGTGCCGACCAAAGCCAGGGACAAAACCAAGCTCAAAACTCTACCCGTCTTCTTTCTCATAGGAAACTCCTCTCAAAACTCAGTGGTTAGTAACTCAATTGTAACCTTTTGAGTGGAGCTTTGCAATAGGTTTTTGATTTTCCTACATCAACAATTAATATTTCACAAGGCTATGACCTACCCTGCTTATATTTCATTTATATATTTAGCAACATTATAAACATTATCAGCGACATCTGAAAAGCTAAGGTAATCAGCATATCTGTTATCCTCAATGTAATTATTCCACAAATCCATTAATGCCTCTTCATTCTTTATTTCTTCACATATTTCTTTCCAATCAGACAACACTGATTCCGAGCCTCTTTTTTTAGATGTTGCCTCTACTGCTGTAACTAAATATCTCCTATTAATTTCGCTTTTCCTGCTTTTAAATATAACATACAAGTCATAAAAATCTCTTGCTCGCGTATTTCCTATGTTCCTTCCGATTATAGTTTCATATTTTTCTGCAAGAATTGTTTCCAATGTGTATGCCATTACCGAAACAGATTTAGTCTCAAACATCATTTGATATGAATATTCTATAGCTGATGGCGTTATAATATCACCTGTAGTTATATCAATTTTCATAGGCACATTCATTTTTCCATACAGAGCATTAAAACTTACTCTAAAATTATTATATGCACCCACTTCATATATGGGTTCTATTTTCGTCATAATAAACTCTATTCCATCGCCTACATCAGTGGCTAATACCTCTTTAATAACTCTCTTGATTGTATCCTCTTCCATCCTCACGCCATTAACAGTTGTATCCATATCCATAGTAGTTCTCTCTGCAATTCCAATCATTGAAGCTATAAGAAGTCCGCCCTTCAGAATGAAATTAGCTTTATATCGAGATGCGGATAATCTTTCTATAACTCTTTCAAATAGATACATTTGAAGCACTTCCTGAGCATGTAAATCCTTCTCTTTAGCAACATTCCTAATCTTCCCCTTTAATTGTTCTGGTGTTTTCATATATTACTCCTAACTTAATACTTCTAGATAACTTCTGACGATTTCCTCAATCCCGAACCTTTTGCTATACTTAATAATTTTACGAAGATTATAATTACCTCCGAAGTACTCTTTAATAGCTTGCGTATATAACTGCTTGTCAATATTCCTTTTACTATGAATCAAATCACAGATGCATCTTTCTTTATCGTATACAATCACACTATTGCCAAGCGGAGTATTTACTGCTACTAAGCCCATATCCCACAACTCATTGCCTACATAATGAAATCTCACATTTGAGTTTTCCCTTTTTATTCTTGACGCATTATATCCTTGTGGAACTGTTACATCAATAATATGCGGCACTCTGTCTGACATGCCATGTAAATACAATGCTGTGCCATATGAAAATACCATTCTCTGGCTTCTTGCCTGTAGAACTTTGTACTCATCTTTCATGGCATTATTCAATGTGTATATGCCTTGTGATTCCCTGACTAAAAGATGATCATCCACATATTTTTTTAGAATAGTCCTGCTTAAACCTTCCTCTTCGATTTGTGATGTTTTAATAATACCATTTGATTCATCAGCGATTTCCTGCAGTTTATTCCACTTATTATCCATTGGATCACATCCCTTCAATAATTACTAGCGTACTTTAATTTTATCATTTTAACGTGCGTTTGTAAAGATATGTTTGTGCCTTTGCCTCCTTATATCAAAAAAACAGCGCAGGGATATTCCAATAATATCCTTGCGCATTCCTACCTGCGTCTGGTCCAGCCGGATACGACCTTCCCTATTAATTTATATCATTATCGCATATAACCGCTTTACCGTCAATGCCTTATCTAACAATCCCGGCACTACAATATATCATTATTCCGAAACAGCTGATTTAGCAATTGTTCTCTGTTATTAATAAACAGCGATGTGATCTTGTAGCTGTCTGTATCTTCGTATGCGCATGGATGGATCGGCCCATTATCAAAGGTCAGTATCTGTGCCTCCGGGTATCCGAGAAGAACTGGGGAGTGAGAGACAATGATGAATTGTGCGCCCTCCTTGACACACCTGTCGATCTCTATGAGCAACGTCAGCTGGCGCTGTGGTGAAAGAGCTGCTTCCGGCTCGTCCAGTAAATATAGCCCCTTTTCCCGAAAATTACTCTGAGCCATTTGCAAAAAACTTTCCCCATGTGATTGTTCATGCAGATGCTGTGGGTCTCCACCCGGCCCCTTGCTGTATTCTTCTTCCTTAGTCGCAACATTATAGAAGCTTTCAGCCCTGAGGAAATAGCCCCAATCCGCTTTTATTGTTCCCCGTGACAAACGAGTAGCATCACACAGCTCCGAATGCGAGTCGTAGGTAGAGAAGCTGTAATTCTTAGTCCCACCTTCAGGGTTAAATCCCTCGGCTATAGCGACTGCCTCCAGCAATGTGGATTTGCCGCTTCCATTTTCCCCTATAAAAAATGTAACGGGGTTGGTCAGCGTTATTCTCTCAATGCCACCGATGGCATTTATCGTCTGTAAATAACTATCCTCTTCTATTCTGTTCCAATCAATCAGTATATCATTTATAAACATCTTACTCGCCATTTCACTTAAAATTTCAGGGATAGAAAGATAGGAAGATCTATCTTGGGGATATATGAATCGGTTATAGCAAATGCAAATGTCTAAATAACTCTAGTTTTCGTTTTTTGCATTTCTAATCTTTCTAAATATCTCGTACTGCCTCTTTATCTCGCTATCCTCATCACTCATAACACCTTTTGCTTCTAAAACACGCTCAATTGCCTGGGCAGTGTCCATTGTGTGATACGCGAGATACTGTTCTCTTAGTTCTTTCCCTTTGATGATTTTATATACTTGAACAGAGGAATATTCATAGGTATAAGCAAAATACCGATATAGATACCCGATCCAATACATTTCATTCTTTGTAAATTTTACAGAGCCGTATTGTGACTCACCGTATTGCTTCTCTATTTCACAAAGCAGATCCGTAGGTTGCATCGTAGTCTCAAGAATCGCTGTACAGTCTATCGTTTTCGCAATCTTGCTATTCATAAATCTTCTGATAAATATTTCCGAACTTACCTGTGTTGATTCAACTGATAATTCGAATGTCTGTGCTTGTAATTCACATAGCAAAAGGCCATCTTTATCCATTTTCTTCATATAAAACACCAGCCTCCTTACACATTAGCATAACAACTCATCAATATACTTACCTTTTCCCCTATATTGTATTCTTGCTAGTTTCACTTTATCTTCACCCAATTTTGCCTCAGAACTTCTTACATTCTTATAGTATTCCTTTTCATTTACAGAAATATAGCATCGTTCCAATAAATTAATTTGTGACGCTGCTCTTTCGCTAATAAATACATACTGGAATCCCAGATTGGTGGCGGCAAGACAATGTTTACACTGTTCATCAGTTATTTCACCTACAATAAAAGAATTTATAATTTGAAACATTCTGTTATCAGCAATAGGCGCAATGATATAATCACAGTTTCTTGATTCTTCCACCAATTTTTTCACCTTCGGGTGATCCTGATATTCTTTCAGGGTACCTCTGTAATAGGCAATGGTCATCATCCAATCCTGATTCACATTATATTGTTTGCATTTAAGCCCCTTGTTTTCAAAATCAAGAAAATATGCAGAAGAGTTTTCAAATGCCGTCACAAAGGAAACTGCCTGTTCATAGCTTTCACCAGCATAAAAGCCCTGACCAAAATCATTGCTAGATCTTCCAACATGCACGTCAATAGATCCATCTATTTCGCTTTTTGCTCCATGAAACAGCAGTACATGATTCTTAGAGAGATTATCCTTCCACAACATCTCTTTTAAACGATTAATTTTGATATTCTTTCGAAAGGCAAATTCATAAACCATTTCTAATAGTTTAGCTGACGGCTTGTTCTTCTTGTTCTCATTCCTCGATATGGTTATCTGTTCAACACCAAGTTGGTTTGCTAGTTCCTCTTGTGTCAATCCTAAGATTTCTCTAATCGATTTCAAATCCTGTGCCAAATTGTAATCCATGTTTTCACCTCAACTTATTTATAACATATTACTTAAACAAGTTCAAGTCTTTTTATGTATGTGCATGGTACATTGTTTATAAACATCTTACTCGCCATTTTCCATTAACCATTCTGCTGCATCAACAACTCTTATACCTTCGTGCTGATACTCCGGCTGGTAAGTCCTTGCTATAAGCACTTTGGAATATCCATCCCTGATGCAGAGCAACGGATCGACTTCTCTTTCAAACGTACTCTTATCCGAAATATCATATGCAACCTGAATATATGTTTTGGTTCCGCGTTTGATTGCAACAAAGTCAACTTCCTTCTTGTACAATACTCCTACATATATTTCGTAGCCACGGCGAAGCAATTCTATAGCAACAATGTTTTCCAGAACCCTGCCATAATCCATATTTCTAGTACCAAGCCTGGCATATTTAAAGCTATGATCGGAAAGGTAATACTTATCAAATGTTATCCATCAAAAAATCGATCAGCTTCTGTACCAGCTGCTCATTACGCAATTTGTATTTATTTATTATGTCACGCACAATCAACGCGTTCAAAACATCATTGCCAATATAATTATACTTTTCCTCATTATTCCTATACAGATACGAACCGGCCAGACCGCCTTCTGTCATAAAATCGGTCAAAGCTAAATTGATATTATCATTTGGATAATACACCAGATACTCAGAAAACGAAAATGGGAACACCTGTATTTCAAATGTCCTTCCAACAAACCGGGAGTTAACACTCGTTCAGTAATTTTTGTAATTGTTCTACAAACTGCCCTATATGCAATCCATCAACAAAGGAATGATGTGCCTGTACAGAAATAGGAATCATAACTTTTCCATCTTTTTCATAGTATTTTCCCCAATCAAAAAGAGGGGTTGCATTATCCTTCTTCCCAGAATTTGTATGTGATATATGAGTATATGTAACCCACGGCATAGGCGAACATTGGAAAACATCATTTCCTAGAGGTACTGTAAAATATTCTTTCTGTTCATCTGCTGTTTTTGATGCCAATACACAGTATTCCTTCAAATCATCTACCATTGGAACATTTACTACCTTAAATAAATCGGTTTCCTTATTCAAATAAGTAAAGGCTGTATCTATTTTATCATAAAGAACCACTTGTCCGTCTACAAAACGATAGCGAAAGGCTTCTATTTTGTTTGCACACTTGCAAACTGCATATACCATAGCTAATGTAAACGATAATCCCTGTTCCTTGACCATACGCTTAAAATTTGTAATATCTGCTTCGAATGTTACACAAAATTCAGGTTCAACACTGTTTCTAAAAACCAAGCAGTGCATTTGCCCTTTCCCATGTTTTTTCATCTATTATCTGATATAAATTAGCCATACTTTATCCCTCCAAATTCCGATTTACAGAACTGTTCATTGTAGTCCCGCTATAAAAATATTACAATCCAAGTAATGACAATCCCCCATCCTCTTAACTTCAGTTTTGTCCTTACATTATACTACTCACCGCAGAATATGAAAGATCTACTTATTTAGTCGTTGAAATCAGCCGCATCCGCTGCAATAAAATAGCCGGAGCGGTATAGCCCGATCCGGCAAAAAGTGGTGGAGATGACAAACCCGCCATAAGGCGGGCTTTGATGTCTGGTGGAGATGAGGAGAGTCCCGCCGGGGGGCCCCTTCCCCGTCGCACCTTCGCTCCCCTTTCGGTCGCTCGGCGCACTCACTGTTC
>NZ_SNXO01000053.1 GCF_004362975.1 Aminicella lysinilytica
AACAACAAGAGACCACATTCATTTAACAATGGTTTACCACCAGCTAAAGTCGCATAAAAGGCGCATGCCTATTACAATTTTGCTTGACCAGAACAAAATTCTAATGAAACGCACCTTCGTTCCTCAATATGAGGCTATACGTGCGAGTCGCACTTATACGACCAAATAGCAGATAAATGGTGCGGGCAACGTGTCCAGGATTATGGGTACATACCAGTGTCCAGGATTATGGGTACATACCAGTGTCCAGGATTATGGGTACATACTGGTGATCAGAATTATGCATAATCTTATGCATAAAGGTACCATTGATGGAACAATACCTAAGTACTACAATAAGGCTATCGAAGCACATAAAAAAGGAGAAGTTCGTAAGGCTATCGAAGCACATAAAAAAGGAGAAGTCCGTAAGGGTAATCATACTTTTATAATTACCCTTGCGAACTCTCCAACTGAGTCTGGTTCTATTTAGCGTTATGCTCTTCGATGAGCTGGTTCTTAACATTCCACAGTTTGCGGGAAAGATCCACATAATAGGTCTGCGGATTTTCGAAACGCAGAGTCTCTTCCCAGAGAGTCTCCATCTGATCGGCACAGTACTTCTTGACTTCCTCGATCGGAGGGCAGTCGTAAACGCGCTTGCCGTGTTTGAACAACTGAACGCGAAGATTCTTCACGTAGAAATTATCCAGTTTCTTCTTTTTCCAGATGGCATTTGGATCGAAGATTTCGTAACCATCCACTTCTGGGATCGTCTCGCCATCCAGAGTCATCACATCAGCCAGAGCCTTATGGCTCTCTTTATCATATAATCTATAGAGAGTTTTGAAACCCGGGTTGGTGATTTTCTCCACATTCTCGGAGATCTTGATCTTAGGAATGATCTTGCCATTCTTTTCCAGAGCCGACAGCTTGTAAACGCCGCCGAATACAGGTTCAGACATGGCGGTGATCAGACGCTCGCCAACGCCGAAGGCATCGATCTTGGCACCCTCGAAAATCACATCGCGGATTATATATTCATCCAGCGAATTTGAAATCGTAATTGAACAATCCTCAAGGCCGGCCTCATCAAGCATGCGCCTTGCGCGCTTTGTCAGATAGGCTATGTCGCCGCTGTCGATACGTATGCCCATCTTAGCAGGCTTCAGCTCCTTGAAAACTTTGATCGCAGCCGGAACGCCCGTCTTCAGCACATTGTACGTGTCAACCAGCAAAATGCAGTTCTGCGGATAGATCTCAGCGTATTTTTTGAAGGCCGTGTACTCATCCGGGAACATCTGCACCCAGCTGTGAGCCATTGTGCCAAGGGCCGGAATATCGTAATCGCGGTCCGAAATCGTGCAGGCAGTGCCGCAGCAGCCGGCGATGTAGGAAGCCCTGGCGCCGAATATGGCAGCAGCCGTGCCGTGGGCGCGACGGGAACCAAACTCCATGACAGGCCTGCCCTGAGCAGCCCTGACTATACGATTGGACTTGGTTGCAACCAGACTCTGATGATTGATCACCAGCAATATCATAGTTTCCACGAACTGGGCCTGGATCACAGGTCCGCGGACCGTTACAAGAGGCTCGTGAGGAAATATCGGCGTCCCTTCCGGAACTGACCATACGTCACACTCGAACTTAAAATTCTTTAAATAATCGAGGAATTCCTCGCAGAAGCTGTTCTTGCTGCGAAGATACTCTATATCCTCATCTGTAAATTCCAGATTATCTAGATAATCGACAACCTGTTCGACTCCGGCCATAATAGCGTATCCGCCTCTGTCCGGGATCCTTCTGAAAAACATATCGAAGTACGCTATATCGTCCTTCATACCTGACAGCAAATATCCATTAGCCATAGTGATCTCATAGAAATCAGTAAGCATAGTCAGGTTTTCCTTGTTAACCATCGGATTTTCTCCTTCATAAGTTACAGCGCAGTCCTCCCGGGCTTTATTGCCCGTTCCAGTAACCACGTGGGTTATATTATAAACTATTTCAGCATTTTCTTCAAGAACTGCCCCGTATAAGATTCCTTGCAGCGAGCAACTTCTTCAGGTGAACCGAAAGTGACTACCTGCCCTCCCCGGTCGCCACCGTCAGGCCCCAGGTCGATAATGTGGTCAGCCCTTTTGATCACGTCTAGGTTGTGCTCGATGACCACCACCGTGTTACCCTGATCCGTCAACTGATCAAGGACCGCCAGCAGTTTGTCAACATCGGCAAAATGCAGGCCCGTCGTAGGCTCGTCCAGAATGTACAAAGTGTGACCTCTGCTTCTCTTGGAAAGCTCCGTGGCCAGCTTGACTCTCTGGGCTTCGCCGCCGGATAGCTGGGTCGAAGGCTGGCCAAGCTTGATATAGTCAAGGCCCACCTGGTGCAAAGTATCCAGCTGCCGCTTGATGGCCGGCTGGTTTTTGAAGAATTCCAGGGCTTCGGCAACGCTCATATCCAGCACGTCGAAAATGCTCTTGCCCTTATACTTGACCTCCAGAGTCTCGCGGTTGTACCTTTTGCCCTTGCAGACCTCGCAAGGCACGTAGACATCCGGAAGGAAATGCATCTCTATTTTGATTATGCCGTCGCCGCTGCAGGCCTCGCAACGTCCGCCCTTGACATTGAAGCTGAAACGGCCTTTGCCGAATCCGCGGATCTTCGCCTCGGGGAGACTGGAAAACAGGTCCCGTATGTGAGTGAACATGCCCGTATATGTGGCCGGGTTGGACCGCGGCGTGCGGCCAATAGGCGACTGGTCTATGTCTATGACCTTATCGATATTCTCCAGACCCAGCATCTCGTCGAATTTTCCCGGCTCTTCCTGTGTGCGATTGGTTATCTGAGAAGCGCCCTTGCAGAGGATCTCGTTGATGAGACTGCTCTTGCCTGAGCCGGAAACTCCTGTAACGCAGACGAATTCACCCAGAGGGATCTTCACATCAATATGCTTCAGATTATTCTCAGCAGCGCCCTTAATGGTAATAAACTGTCCATTGCCTGGCCTCCTGATTTTCGGAACGGCTATTTTCTTGGCGCCGGACAGGTACTGACCCGTAATGGATTCCTTGCAGTTCTTGATATCATCCACTGTGCCCTGGGCCACCAGCTTGCCGCCGTAGATCCCGGCGCCGGGGCCGATGTCTATAATGTGATCCGCCGCGTACATAGTGTCCTCGTCATGTTCTACAACGATGAGAGTATTGCCCAGATCCGTCAGATGGCGCAGAGTCGCCAGCAGCTTGTCATTGTCCTTCTGATGGAGGCCGATGCTCGGCTCGTCGAGAATGTACAGGACTCCCGTCAGACCCGAACCGATCTGAGTCGCAAGCCTGATTCTTTGGGCCTCGCCGCCGGAAAGTGTGCCGGCCGCACGGGAAAGAGTCAGATAATCCAGACCTACATTGACCAGGAAAGTCAGCCTTTCCTTTATTTCCTTGATGATCTGCCGGCCGATAAGTTCGTCCTTCTCCGACAATTTCAGACCTTCCATGAACTCCAGAGCCTGCCTGATGGACATATCCGACAATTCAGCAATATTTTTGTCCCCGACTGTTACGGCGAGCACCTCGGGTTTCAGGCGCTTGCCCTTGCAATCCGGACACTCCCTGACGACCATGTACTTGCGCATGCGCTCCTTCATAAAGTCTGAGCCCGTCTCGCGGTAGCGGCGTTCCACATTGTTGATGACGCCCTCGAAGGGGTGGTCGCGGTTCTGGGTGGAGCCGGTGTTGCGACTGGTATAGGTGTATTTCAGGTGTCTGTCGCCGGTGCCGTACAAAAGTTCCTTCTTGAAGTCTTCAGGCAGGTCTTTGTAAGGTACGGTCAGGTCAACGCCATGCTCTTTGGCCAGGGCGTCTATCATCTGGCGGTAGAAACCGGAAAATTCCATAGATGCGAAAATGGTCCCAAGGGCACCCTTGATGACGCTCTTGTCTGTCTTGATGATTTTATTCGGATCGATTTTCTCCGTGAAGCCCAGGCCGTTACAGGTCGGGCAGGCGCCGAAGGGACTGTTGAAGGAAAACATGCGTGGTTCCAGTTCTTCTATGCTGACGCCGTGCTCCGGGCAGGCCAGCTTAGTTGAAAACACCTGCTCCTTCTCGAAATCCTTGTCCTTGAAGTGAACTGTCACCAGTCCTTCGCCTTCCTTCATGGCCAGTTCCACGGCCTCGGAGATCCTGCTCCCCTGGCCCGGCTTGACTATGATACGGTCTACGACTATTTCTATAGTATGCTTGAACTTTTTATCCAGCTTGATTTCATCTTCATTAATCATGAGAATGTCGCCGTCGACTCTGACTCTGGTGAAACCCTCACGGCGGATCCTGTCAATGATCTTCTCATGCTCGCCTTTCCGGGCGCGGACTACGGGAGCCATGATCATCAGGCGCGTGCCTTCAGGGTATTCCATAATGGCGTCTACCATCTGGTCTACACTCTGACTGGTGATTGGTCTGCCGCAAATAGGGCAGTGGGGCTTGCCGATCCTGGCATACAAAAGCCTGAGATAGTCGTGTATCTCAGTTACTGTTCCCACTGTTGATCTTGGGTTCTTGCTGGTTGTCTTCTGATCGATGGAGATAGCCGGTGAGAGGCCTTCAATTAGCTCCACATCGGGTTTGTCCATTTGCCCCAGGAATTGTCTGGCGTAGGACGAAAGGCTCTCTACATACCTTCTCTGGCCTTCCGCGTAAATTGTATCGAAAGCCAGCGATGACTTTCCGGATCCTGACAGTCCTGTCAGAACTACCAGCTTATCTCTGGGTATCCTCACATCCAGATGCTGCAGATTATTTTCATTGGCGCCTTTTACGATTATTTCATTTGCCATCGGCTGATTACTCCCTTGCTCTGTACTCGAATATCTGATCGCGCAGAGACGCCGCTCTCTCGAACTGCAGGTCCTCTGCCGCCTGTTTCATTTGTTTTTCCATCTCTTTGACATAATCCTTCAGCTCCGCCGCAGTCAGTTCTTCAGGCTTCTTGCCTTTATATGCTCCTGTGTTGTCAGCGACCCTGGTTGCTTCGATTATCCCTCTGACCGCCTTCTTGACGCTGGTCGGAGTAATGTTGTGATCTTCATTATATTTCTGTTGGATGCCGCGTCGTCTGTTGGTCTCATCAATAGTGGCCTTCATGGCCTTGCTGATCCGGTCACCGTACATAATGACCCTGCCGTCAACGTTCCTTGCCGCTCTGCCGACAGTCTGTATGAGGGAAGTTTCCGTTCTCAGGAAGCCCTCTTTATCGGCGTCCAGTATGGCTACCAGGGAAACTTCCGGAATGTCCAGTCCCTCTCTCAGCAGGTTAATGCCCACGAGAACGTCGAATTCGCCCAGCCTCAGGTCCCTGATTATCTCAAGTCTCTCCAGAGTATCCACCTCTGAATGGAGATACTTGGCCTTGATACCAGCCTTGATCAGATAGTCCGTCAGGCTCTCTGACATTTTCTTGGTAAGAGTAGTCACGAAAACTCTCTCGCCTTTCTCAATTGTCAGGTTGATCTGGCTGATGAGATCGTCGATCTGTCCCTCGGTCTTCTTCACTTCTATAGGAGGGTCGATCAGGCCTGTAGGTCTGATGACCTGCTCGGCTGTGATGCCTCCTGCCTTTTCCTTCTCGTAGTCCGCCGGCGTAGCGCTGACGAACATTATCTGATTGATCATGCCCTCGAACTCTTCGAATTTCAACGGCCTGTTGTCTAGAGCCGACGGCAGTCTGAAGCCGTAGTCCACCAAAGATGATTTCCTGGATCTGTCTCCTGCGTACATGGCTCGTAACTGCGGAAGCATGACGTGAGACTCGTCGATCATTATCATGAAATCCTCAGGCATATAGTCGATGAGGGTGTATGGTCTGGTGCCCGGCGGCGTCCCGTTAAGATGCCGCGAGTAGTTCTCGATGCCCTTGCAGGAACCGATCTCTCTGAGCATTTCCATGTCATATCTGGTCCTCTGCTCTATTCTCTGAGCTTCCAGCAGTTTGCCTCTGTCCTTGAACCACTGGATCCTCTCCTCAAGTTCCTCTTCAATTGTGCCCATGGCGTGTTCCATTTTCTCCGGCGAAGTGACATAGTGAGACGCCGGGTAAATAGCCACATGATTCCTCAGACCGATGATTTCCCCCGTGACAGGGTTCATCTCCTTGATAGCCTCCACCTCGTCGCCGAAGAGCTCCACGCGGATCGCTTTGTCCGAGCCCGATGGGAAGATGTCGATAATGTCGCCCCGGGCCCTGAATGTGCCGCGCTCGAAAGCCATGTCGTTTCGGGTGTATTGGATGTCCACCAGTTTGCGCAGAATGTCACGCCGGGATTTTTCCATGCCCGGGCGCAGTGACAGCATCTGGTGCTCGTAGTCGAAGGGACTGCCCAGGCCATAGATGCATGAGACGCTGGCCACGATGATCACGTCCCGCCGCTCAAAAAGTGACGCAGTGGCGGAGTGTCTGAGTTTGTCGATTTCGTCGTTGATGTCTGAGTCTTTCTCGATGTAGGTGTCCGTGGATGGCACGTAGGCTTCCGGCTGGTAGTAGTCGTAGTAGGATACAAAATATTCTACGGCGTTGTCGGGGAAGTATTCCTTGAATTCCCCGTGAAGCTGGGCTGCCAGGGTCTTATTGTGGGAGATGATCAGGGTCGGTCGCTGGAGCTTCTGGATGACGTTGGCCATGGTGAAGGTCTTGCCCGAGCCCGTGACTCCCAGAAGAGTCTGGCACTTTTTACCCGCCTGAAACCCAGCCACAAGCTTGTCTATGGCCTGAGGCTGATCTCCCGTCGGTTTATATTCTGAGTGTAATCTGAACTCCATGTTTCTATCCGTTCTGCCTGCCTGCGGCAATTACTACATGCTTGGCCAGGACCGATGAAGTCACGCTGCCGCAACCTCCCGGTACCGGGCTTATATATGAAGCCTTCGGCTCAACATTCTCGTAGTCTACATCGCCGCACATTTTCCCGTCGGCGCCTACGTTGATGCCTACATCGGCAACAACGGCCCCTTCTGAGACCATGTCGGCTGTGATCATTCCGGCTTTTCCTGCGGCGGCAACAACGATCTCCGCGTTCCTGCAGGTGCCGGCCAGATCCGCCGTCCTTGTGTGGCAGATGGTTATAGTTGCGTGTTTCTTCAGCATGAGCATGGCCAGTGGTTTTCCTACTACCATACTTCTGCCGACGATGGTCACTCTCTTGCCCTTCAGCTGGATGCCGTAGTGATTCAGCATTTCCATGACTCCCTCAGGAGTGCACGGAGCGAATCCCGTCTCGTCGCCGGAGAAAACCTTAGCGATGTTCACCGGACTCATGCAGTCCATGTCCTTGCCCGGATCGATCATCCTGTCTACGGGTTCCTCGTCCAGATGCTTTGGCAGCGGTCGGAACAGCATGATGCCGTTTATCTTCGGATCGTCGTTGACCTTACTGAATTCTTCTTCGAAATGTTTCTGATCTATATCTTCAGGAAGCTCCGTGACCACCAGCCTGATGCCGATGCCCTCCAGCCTTTTCCGGGCGCCGCGCTCGTAAGCCAGATCCTCCGGCTTGGCGCCTACGCGGACTATGTCCATAGTCGGCTCGATGCCGCGGGCCTTAAGGTCCTCGACCTCCCTGACTAATTTCTCCTTCATGGCAGCCGCTACCTCGGCTCCCTTCATGATTACCTTTGCCATAATAATGCCTCCTTAATCCTTTGGTTTCTTATAGAATCGCCCGTTCAGCTGCTCCGTCTTCATGACGTTTATGAAGGCGTGAGGATCCACGTCCTTGATGGCCTTGACCACGGGATCGACCTCTTCGCTGGAAACGACGGAATATATCAGATTGCGCACAGCCCCGTCCTCGTAATAGCTCTCGCCCTTGAACAAAGTGGCGTCGTGATGTGTCATGATGCTGATCTTATCGTAGACGGCCTCTGGCATGTCCGAGATTATCATAAGGGTGTGCTTGTTGTAGCGTTGGAACAGAGTCTGAATGACCTGGGTGCTGCAGAACTGGTATACTATGGAGTACAAAGCCTTGTCCCAGCCGAACATTATGCCGGCGATGGCGAGGATGCATACGTTGCTCATGAGTATGTAGTTCCACGCGTCTATGCCTTTCTTCTCTGAAAGGTAGATGGATATGAAGTCGGTCCCGCCTCCGCTGGCGCCTACGTACAGGCACAAAGATATGGCTGCGCCGTTGATGATTCCGCCGAAGAGGCAGATCAACAAAATATCGTATGTGATGGTCACCTTAGGCAGCATGTCTGTCATGACGCTGCTGAGGATGATCACATACATAGAATATATGGTGAACCTCTTGCCCAGATATCTGATTCCTATGTATATCGGAATCAGATTCATTGGTATGTAAATTGCCGAATAGGGCAGCGTGAAGCCGAAGAACTTCTCGCAGGCTCTGATTATCAAAAGCGTCGCACCGGAAAACCCACCGGGGAAAAGTCCTCCGGTGTTGACGAAGCTTTTAAGATTGAATGCTATTATCAGGGCGCCCACTGTGCAAAATATGAAGCACTTGACTTCCTTCTTGACGCGGCTGTCGCCCCGGACTTCTTTGGCGGCGCCGGCTGTAATGCGAGCCTCGCCGGTCTTGTCTTTCTTCCTGCCGCGACGGCCGCTGTTCTTGCCTTCGGCGCGGCCTTTCTCGTCTTTCTTCATTATTTTTCCTCTTCAGGCTTGCTGGCCTCATCCTCCGGAATCTTACTTACATCTATCCACTCCAAAGCCTTGGAATACTTGAAAAGCTCATCGCATGTGAATTCTATGGCGCTGTTGTCGCTGCCGCAGGCCGGAAAAACCGTGTCGAATCTCTTCATGGATTCATCGCAGTATATCCTGACTTTCGGATCTTCTATAGCAAAAGCACATACGCCTCCGATGGCATGACCGGTTTTGGCCAAGACCTCATCGGGTGAAAGCATCTTAGCCTTGAAGCCGAAGAACTTCTTGAATTTCTGATTATTTATCTTAGTGTCACCTGCAGTCTGAATAAGAATGCAGCCCTCTTCATCGTCCAAATCTTTAAATGAAAGAGTCTTACAGATCCTGGCCCCTTCGACTCCCACGGCCTCCGCCGCCAGATCCACTGTGGCGCTTGACACGTCGAATTCCTGGATCCTGTCCTCCAGACCAAGTCCTTTGAAATATTCTCTAACTTTTTCTATAGCCATTTCTCGCCTCCAAAATCTGATTTTACGTCGTTTAAATATGTACCCGTTTACCGATTTATTATAACATACTATGGGGATTTTTTCACTCTAATTGGTCCGCCAAATGACCTCCACCAGAATACCCCTTTTCACCCTATGACTATTGTTCCATCAATGGTACCTTTATGCATAAGTTTATGCATAATTCCGGCCACTGTTATGTACCCGTAATGGTACGTGCTCGTAATGGTGCGCAACACCCCATAATCCTGGTCACCGGGCGAGCCTACCCAAAGGGCTCAGGGCCGCGACGCCCGGGTTCTTAATATTCATTTTCCGAACACCAAAATATTCTCCAAGCATTTTTTCGTTGCTCTAACTTTACTGAAATATGTACCCATTACTGAAGAATGTACCTGTTCTAGATATCTAATAGCCTGTAATCGTTGCATTTACTTGTTTTTTCCAAAATAGCAAGTATGCATAAGCCTGTGCATAAAGGTACCATTGATGGAACAATAGGCTAAGTGCAGATTGTGGTACTCAACGCCCGGTCGTTGGCTGGGCGGACTGCATGCATCAATAACCCAAATATAACCGCAATAGTGGAAGCGCGACTAAATACGACAAAGTTCCACCTTTTGTTCATTGGTTCAATTGAATAGTTAACTTCCATGCCCCAACATAGTGTATGATGCGTGGGCCGAGAAACGGAAGTTACCATTGCAAACAGATAATAGCTGACATTTAATCGTGTCAGCTTTTTTGCGTTTCATATCTTAATGATGTAAAATATCATAACTTCAGCAGAGGAGGTGGCGGAGCAAAGGAGAAAAAATGAAATACAAACATTTAACATTAGATGATCGAATCGAAATACAGCATGCGTTAAAAGATCGCACATCGTTCATAAAGATAGGTGTTGCTCTTAACCGTGATGCATCAACGATCTCAAAGGAAATCAAGGCGCATGCACATGTGACAAAGACCGGGACAAAATCGAGGCCACACAACTCATG
>NZ_SNXO01000054.1 GCF_004362975.1 Aminicella lysinilytica
TGTGAAACTTGCAAGTCGCTTTGGGGTTCGTCGGCAACTACGCCCCACGTGGACTTTCACCACAGATTGACGGCATGCCCGTCATACTTAAAAGAAAAAATCATGCTTCGCAAGGAGGCATGATTTTTTTATTTTGATAGCAATGCCAATATGGCCTCAGATAGGATATTCAAATGACCATATTCAGTCTCTTGCAACCAGGCAAGCCCGCCCTTCCGTCGCAGCGATTCCGCAGGAGCAAGTATAGCCCCCGGCGAAGTAAAACAACAAGAATAGAACACCATGCACTGTTTGAAGTTGAAGCAAAGGGTGGGCACGATGATGATACCTTACTTGTATGGTATCATCAAGAGGTCACCCTTTAGAGCCTCGAAGAGGCTCCACTCGCTTCAACGAGTTTGCATGGTGTTCTATTCTTGGTTTTATAAGCCGCTTGGGGCTATTCGCGCACGAGGACTAGCCAGACGGAAGGACGTGCTGCTAGTTGAAAATTCTTCTCACTGTCAATATCGGCTTGCTGGAATAATGAATATTATCTATACATACTCCATAACCATAATCCTTAGCATGGACCAGTCTGCCCCCGCCTATGTAGATACCTATATGACCATAATAGCAGATCAGATCACCCGGTCTTGCATTAGATACAGAGACACCTTTGCCGTAGTTCCTGTCAGCGCCCGCATCATGAGGAAGCGAGACTCCGAAGTGAGCGTAAACAGCCATGACGAAACCAGAACAGTCAACGCCGCTGGTCAGGCTGGATCCGCCCCAGACATAAGGTATACCTACGAACTGCAGCGCATAGTTTGCAACTGCCTGCCCGCCCGTACTGCTGCTGGTACCTGATTTAGAAGAGCTCTTCTTGGTGCCCTTCAATACGATAGCCGCAGTAGGCTTCTTAACAACCTTGCTGGAGATCACACTGGTTTTAACTGTCTTTCCGTTGACCGTTGTAACCGTAGCTGTAACCAGCTTCTTGCCATACTTTCCGACTTTCTTCACATTTTTGGTATTCTTTACCAGTTTAGATGATTTCTTATATATGGTCTTATATTTGATCTTCTGATTTTCTGTAACCGTCTGGGTTGTGGTGACAGTTACCATAGGCTCTACAGCCTCCAATGTAAGCTTGTCTCCGGCTACAAGTTTGCTTTCTTCCTTCTTGTTATTGATGGAAAGAAGCTTGCTCAGAGAGATGTCCTTCTTCTCTGCTATACCCCAGAAGGTATCGCCTTTTTTAACGGTATAGGTTTTCTCGACCTTGTTTCCTGTAAGGATGTAATCCACTACTTCATCTACTGTGGACACATCAGGGGCCTTAGCTATGGTCCTGTAAAATTTCTGAGTAACAGTAATCTCAGGATCGATGGTAGCCGAAACATCTGTTGCCCCAGACTTAGTATAATGATCCTTCACCTGTGAAATGACACTGTTGGCGCTGTCCTCTGAATTAAGCGTCGCCACTACCTTATCACCTATGGAAACCTGCCAGTACTCCTCTGTGGCATATATATGCGATGAGAAGAGCAGTACTATCAGCATTAATACTATGGAAATTGCGAAAGTCAGTTCTATTCTGTACTTTCTATAGTCGAAGGTCTTAACTGCTGATTTGAAATCAAATTCCTTCAACTTAAACTTATGAAAATTCATTATTGTGATCCGCCTCTCTATTTAACGATTCTTGTAGCTCTGTATGGCGTTCCGCCGTAATACATAGATGTAACTTTGATGCCCTGTCCCTCTGTAACTGCGTGAACGATCTTACCATTTCCTGCATAGATAGCCACATGACCTGAGTATGTAAGAATGTCGCCAGGCTTAAGATTTCTCATAGAAACGCTCTTGCCCACTCCACACTGACCTACTCTTGGAAGCTGCAATCCGAAGTGCTTATATATAGATTGAACGAATCCTGAACAGTCGCAACCATGTGTAAGACTGGTACCACCATATACATATGGATTTCCTACGAATTTCTTAGCGTATTTCACTATGTCTTTACCGCTGGTTCCGCTATATGTATTTCCCCTCTTAACGCTTACAGTTCCTGTTCCTTTCAGGACCACTTTACTCTGAGACTTCTGAGTTGTCGTGCTTACATACTGTGTAACAGAAGTTGATGTGCCATCTGTCTTAGTAGAAGTTGTCACATAATAAAGCTTGGTCGTGCTGCCCTTCTTTCCGGCGCGGCTGACTTTGCTTACTGTTTTTCTCAATTTGGATGTCTTCTTATATATGGTTTTATAACTTGAATATTTGACAGACGTTGATTTGGCGACAGTAGTGATGTTGAAGTAATTGTCGTATAACATTTCCGCAATTGCGTCATCCAGTGAATATACTGTGTCGTTTACAGCGCTGGCAATTGCCACTGAACTCTGGGCTGAAGCAGTTTTCGCTGCAGCCGGGTATACGCTTACAGGCGTCACCTGCACATCTACAGTATCATTAATAGTGACACTTATGATGTTAGAATTCTTGGCTTTCAGATAGTTTTCAACTGACTGTGTGAAATCAGTTTTGATTTCCTCAGCGGTCTTAGTCGAATAAATATAGATTGGATTTTTATAGGTATAATTACCTGATTGATCTCTAATACTTACAAGCACAGCGTACTTCGTAGAAGTGCTGCTGGTAGATGTGGATGTGTCAGCATAGGCTCTGTTGGTCCCCAAACCTGATACTGTCAGCATCGTTATAGTCAATGCAATTATCAATAGCATTGAAGCAGTTGCTTTTAATACCCTTTTGAACTTAGTATCTACCGAAAAGTAGGCTTCATTGTGCATAATACTAATTTCCTTTTCCTGTGTTTTTTTTAATTGACTCATGGGCTTATACTAAATTATATACACGCTCAAGTCAATGGAGGTTCTTAATTGTTCACATAGTCTTCACAAAGCAAAATCGGTATAATCGTTTATATTTCAACGCTTATACCGATTTAATATTTCTTAAGAATCCTTAAGAAACACAATGGCATTTTCTTATGTTTATTCTCAAAGTATTATATTTATGCCATGTAATTATTACTTTTTAACCATGATTTTTATTGCGCTTTGAACGTTTTCAACGATTATGTCCTCACAGCCTTCTTGGTATTCTCCATCAAGAGTCCACGGCATATCCGGATCAGCTTTTATCTCCACTTTGCTGGAACTGAAGAATGAAATCAGTGAACTGTCGCTATAGTTCTGGCTGGTCAGGGCAAGCAGAACCTGATTGAGCTCTATTAGGTTTCTCGGCGATCTTATGAGCAACACCTCACACTTACCGTCATTCATATCCACCACATCTTTGTCCAGAGTCAGTATCCCGCCCATTGAAGTAGAATTACATATGGCACCGAAGACGTATTCGCCGCCATAAACACCCACTTCATTTTTCAATCTGAGTTTGAATGGTTTAAGGGATGTGGATATATCCTTGATTCCCTCCAGCAGATAGGCCACATGACCCAGCGAATTCTTAAGATCCTGAGGCACATTATATGAAGTCTGAGTAAATGCTCCGAATGATGCAACATAAGAAAAATAACGGCCGTTGAATTTCCCTATATCCAGGGCCATAGGTTCGCCTTCCACTATAGTACGTGCCGCCGGCAAAATGCCCTTAGGCAATCCTATGCTGTTGGCAAAGTCATTGGTGCTGCCGGCCGGTATATACCCTATAGGTGTTCCCGCGCCGGATTCAAGTACGCCTGCGACTACTTCGTTAAAAGTACCGTCTCCGCCTATGCACACTACCAGATCCACTCTTTTCGCCCGTTTTCTGGCTATTACAGTTCCGTCCCCGGCCTTGGCTGTAGTTGCAACTATAGTTTCATATCCTGCCTTACAGAATATATCCGTGATCTGCACGAAATATCTGTTAGCCTGTTTGGTTCCCGCACACGGGTTTATTATTATCAATGCCTTTTTCATTGCTATTCCCCCATTATGATAGTCTGATTCCATCTGAAATGAGCCGATATTTTCAGCTTATCGCTGCCAAAGAGCCTGTCTTCATCTCCCGCCGGATCCTTTCCATGCTGTATGACATAAGGATATCCGAACAAATTGGTCAGACTGGATACTACGGCTACATGGTCATTTCCATAGACCACTATGTCCCCCGGCTGCCATGCTAAGATATTCCCGGGATCTGTACTTAATGATACCGCATTACGTTCCAGATACCTTTTCACCACCGGCACATACCTGAAGTCAAGGCCTGTGTCCCTGTAAGAAATTATATCCTCATATTCATCGAAGTTTTCTTTCGTATCCTCATCTATGAGATCTTTAAAGGTCACATTGATAGCCTTCAGACCACGCCATACTACATCGGTGCACACGCCTACGTGAGCAGGCGGATAGCCACCGTAATACTTGTCACTGTATGTAAGTCCCGAATTAATGTAGGCCTTTGCACCCAGCATGACCAGCTGACCCTGCTCATAAGAGCAGCCGGTCGCCTTGGAGCCATAGTATTTATCCACCACCATATTATGTAGCCAAAAAAGGCCCATAGACAGTACCAGGAGCCCAATAGCTGTTATCACAAAAAAGCGTTTCTTAAATTTGTATCTGTTCTTTCTTTTTCGCGATCTTTTTACCTTACTCGAAACGGTACCTCCAGTTTTTCTGTTATCTTCCTGCATTTCTCTATGTCAGAAGTCGGTATCACTCCAACTACAGACATAGCCACCCTTGGAACAAACTTCTTCACATCTTCTGTGAATTTCAGCATGGCAGGATATGCATCCATGCCGAACTCGGGATGACAGAGATCATTATACTTCTCCGCATCAGACTGATTAAGACTGACAGAGACTGCATCTATAACGCCTTCCAGCATAGGGGCTGTCTCTTTTCCATTTATAAGATCCGACAGACCATTAGTATTTATCCTGACCGTCAGATCTGTGTTTTTCTTGATATATCTTGCAATTTCCAGGAGATCGTCGAGCCTTTCCATAGGTTCCCCGTATCCGCAGAAAACCAGCTCGTCATAGCAGGAAAGATCCCAATCCTTCAGCATCTTCTCCACTTCCTCCACGGTGGGCTCTCTCTTTAACCACAGGGAGTCCGCGCTCCCCAGGGCGTCCGTCATGTTTCTTATACAAAACTCACATCGGCAAGGGCATCTGTTAGTTATATTTGCATACAGCCCTCGTCCGTAATCGTACAGTACATCACCAATTTCTTCAGTCAGATCCATTAGATGTCACTCCCCTCGTATCTTTCCAAACTTTGTTAAACAGTATCCCCAAAGCCAGAGCCCACGCCAGGAAATAAAACCAGAACAGCAGAGCAACTATGGATGAAAGGGATCCGTATATCAAGTTATAATGAACTATATAATCAACATATATCGAATAGAAGAATGTCACTATGACCATGCCCGCAGCGCCAAAGAGGCTGCCCGGGATGATGTCACGCAGGCTCATTCTCTCTATAGGCAATACATAATAGTTGTAAAGTACCACCAGGAAATACAAAACAGCCGCCAAAGGCCATCTGAAGTATGTCCAAAGCTTGATGATCAGTGAATCCTCTACAACATGACCAAATACTATTATGGATATCTTCTCTCCATATATCAGTATTATGATGACGAAAGCATATGTAAGTATGGTCAGGAACATAGTCCTTATGGAGCGGAATCTTTCCTTCCAGAAGTTCCCGGTAGTCCTGCCTCCTGAATAAGTATAATTCGCAATTCTCATCATGGAGAACTGAGCTCTGGATGCTGCCCACAGAGCCATTGCAATCATGACAATATTGTTTCCTATATTGCCTGCTGTACTGCTTCTGCCTCCTAGCAATTCTTCCAGCGTATTGGCCATACTGCTGTGGACGTATTTCTCGACCCATGTATTGATGAAATCCATAGATGCGTTGATCACGCCTAACAACTGTGATATTACTATTATAGTAGGCACAAGTGACAACATTATGAAGAAAGCGATCTGAGCTGCAAAACCCTGGTAATATGGATCACCAAATTGCCTGAAACCCAAGACCACCATTCGCTTGAGCCGGTCTTTAAATCTCTCTATCATAGGCTGCTATTCCTTTTCTTTCAACATCTCTGCCAACTTCTTCAAAGCTTTGGCCCTATGGCTGACGTGATTTTTCTCCTCCGCAGTAAGCTGCGCAAATGTGCGCTGAAAACCCTTCGGAACAAAAATAGGATCATATCCAAAACCATTTAATCCCAATGGCTCCATAAGTATATGCCCCTCACACTCTCCTCGGGCTACTAGTTTCTCGCCATTTGGATATATTAACGTTATTACGGACACGAATCTTGCCCGTCTTTCTTTATATGGCACGTCCTCTAATAAGGACAGCAGTTTCTTATTATTTTTCTTATCATTACAATCTTCACCTGCAAACCTGGCCGAATATACTCCCGGCGCGCCGTTCAGATAGTCCACTTCCAGGCCTGAATCATCAGCTATAGATTTCCTGCCTGATAATTTCATGATTTCATAAGCCTTCTTATATGAATTCTCTTCAAAGGTCTCACCATCTTCGACTATTTCCACATCAGGTACGCCTGCCTCATCTCGCGAGATTATATGCATGCCCAGCTCGCTGGTAATGGCATCCATTTCTTTTATTTTGTTGGCATTCTTAGTTGCCGCAATAATAACGTCCATATGTCACCTCTCCTTAGATCAAGGCCTTTATGCCTATAATAATAAGAACAACTCCTCCTAATATACCCGCTTTGTCTCCGAATATATCTCCAAACTTTCTTCCGACCAGTATAGCCCCTATAGACAAGCCCCCGGTAACCAATCCTATGATCGACACCGCCAGGCCTATGTTGACCTGTGCCGCCGCAAATCCAATGCCTACGGCAAAAGCATCTATGCTTGTAGCTATGGCCTGCATCAATATAATGCCAACAGAATAATTTTTGTCTGCAGTGTCTTCTTCATCCTTGTGCACAAAACACTCCAAGATCATTTTGCCCCCGACTATACCAAGTATGACGAAGATCACGATTCCGCTGTACTTTGTTATAATGTCTGCAAAAAGGCCGCCGGCGAAATAGCCTATCAGCGGCATGCCTGCCTGAAATCCTCCGTAAAACACCGGCATCAGAGCATAGTCCCTGAATCTCAGATTTCTATATACCATGCAGTTAGCCATTGATACGGCCATGGCATCCATAGCCAAGGCAACACTTAGTATTAATAATTCAAGTAAGCTCATTCAGATCATTCTCCACAATTACTTTTTGTCATTATTCGTTACATTATACCATAAGTAACTGAGGCTGTGGCGAGAATTTAACTTTTTTCCTATGTGAATACAAATTTTTCCATAAATAGTATATATTTTTTGAAATATATGGTATAATATCTATAATTAACTAAAAAGTAAAAGGAGCGCCACTAATATGAATATAGCAATACTTGACGGATACACCATAAACCCGGGGGATCTTTCGTGGGATCCTATGAGAGAATTCTGTGAACTGACCTGTTACGACAGGACGCCGGAGGATAAACTCGTAGAACGTATGAAGGATCTGGATGGTATCTTCGTCAGTAAATGCCAGATAACTTCCGACATTATGGACGCCTGCCCTAAACTGAAATTCATCAGTGTCACGGCTACCGGTTACGATAATGTCGACACGATGGCGGCTAAGGAACGTGGGATCGCCGTTGCCAACAATCCTGCCTATTCTACAGAAGCAGTAGCTCAGCACGCCTTCTCGCTGATATTGGAACTGACAAATCACATCGGTGACTACGATCTGTCCACTAAGGCCGGAGACTGGTACAGTTGCCAGGACTTCTGCTACAATCATAAGCCTCTGTCTCTTCTGGACGGAAAGACCTTAGGCATTGTAGGATACGGAAACATTGGCAAGAAGGTGGCACACATCGGTGAAGCCTTCGGTATGAAAGTCAACATCTATAGCCGTGATGCGAAAGCAACGCAGGAATCAGACATACTGACCCTGCACTGCCCCCTCACTGATGAAAACAGGAAGTTCATCAATAAGGATTTCATCAGCGGAATGAAGGATGGCGCGATTCTCATCAATACTGCCCGAGGCGGCTTGATAGACGCAGACGATGTGGCCGCTGCCCTGAGATCAGGTAAACTATCCGGAGCCGGCATTGATGTGCTGGATACAGAGCCACCGGTAAAACCGGATCCGCTTATCGAGACTCCCAATTGCATCGTAACGCCTCACATAGCGTGGATGCCTAAGGAGACACGTCAGAAAGTAATAGACATGAGTACCGCCAACCTGAAGAGTTTCGTCAGCGGCGGCAAACTCAATCGCATAGTGTAAACATACATATACAAGTTGTATTTTGTTAAAAAGGAATCAAGGTGTATTGTAATGAAAAAGAATGAGAGTATTATACGGAAATCAGTAGCATTAGTACTTTCGCTGGCATTGATCATAATGTTCATGCCGATTTTTGCTGCTGACTCTGACGCCGCTACAACGACGATCACAGTCACGAACCTTAAGGCCAACGCAGCCGTATCCCAAAGCAGCCTTCAGACAGATTTCAAGGCCTTGGGCTACAGATACGTCAAGCTTTCATGGTCGGCGAGCGGCACGGCCGACAAGTACATGATCTATTATTCCACAAAGGAAAACGGAAAATATACTAAACTGGCCACAGTCACTGGCAAGTCCAAGACTTTGTTGCTGGCGCAGAAGATGAAATACCTGAAGGTGCGCGCGTATAAGTCGAAGCGTTACGGTCCTTACACCGACTGGGTCTCAGTTAAAGCCGGAGCTGATAATTCAACTAAGGTGACTTTCACTTCGACAGCGAATCAGATAACTGTCGGTGAAAGCAAGACCTACAAGGCTAAAGCTGACGGAAGCGTTTCCGATAACATAAGGTGGAGCACTTCTGATAGTAAGCTTGCAACTGTAAACAATAAAGGCGTAGTAGAAGCCAAAAAGGCCGGCACGGTGAAAATCACTGCCATGGCCCACGATGGCGTAACCAAGACAGTTGAAGCCATTACTATCAATAAATTCCCTGCCAGCGTGAAGATTTCCGGCAGTTCTACTCAGACTTTAGCATTTACCAAGACCCTGCAGCTTACAGCCACGCCTGCAAAGGCCGTTTACGATACCGTGACCTGGAGCAGTTCGGATAAGGACATTGCTAAAGTATCCTCTAAAGGCAAAGTGACCGGTGTTACCAAAGGAACTGCAGTAATAACAGCAACTGCCATAGGCGGTGCTACAGATACAGTCAAAATCAACGTGGTTCCGGGAGTGGAAGGTATGATTTCCTGGGCCATTACCATAGCCGATAACTCAGAGTTTGGATACTCTATGGGCATGCTTGGCAACAAGCTCAGTGACAGAGCCTGTCCTTTCTGCCATCCGGGAGCATCTACTGATTACGACTGCGCGTCATTCGTAGTAGCGGCCCTGGCCCACGGCATGCAGGATAAAGCATTCATCGCCAACTGCAAGTCAGGCACTAACCCTGTTGCCTGCGGCGGACTCAACACTATGCTGAAGAATGATGACAATTTCAAGAGTATGGGCAAGCTGTCCATCTCCAAACTCAAGCGAGGCGACATCCTTATAAATCCTAACCGACATGTGGAAATCTACATAGGCGATAAGACAGACGTAGGAGCTCATGATGACTACGACAACAAGTCGGGCGAAAGTACCCAGGACGAGATATACACTAACGCCACCTGGACTTTCTACACAAATGTTTACAGATATGTAGGCGACTGATATAGTACTCCTCTCTGAAAGGGATCCTTGCACTGATTGGCAACGGATAGTGTCAAGTTGTTGTTGGTAATTTGGGTTGACAGTTTCTGTGGCTTTAATATTTTCTACGATAGCGTGACATTCTGTAACTGTCCAAGGCTCTTTAGGACCTGCTGAGTTCCGCTTCCTGTATCGAAGATGCCTCGTATTTTCGCATCGATTATGCTC
>NZ_SNXO01000055.1 GCF_004362975.1 Aminicella lysinilytica
CCTGTTGATGCTTTATTTGTTGTACTCTCTTTTACTTCAAAACTATTTTAAAGCTTTTTCTGTTTTTCTATTGACTATTCATAGTTGGTCTCCTTGTTCTCCTTGATCGAACACTTTCATACGCCGGCATACCCGGCCATTACACCAATCTATATAAACCCCTTTAATGATAAGTACTGCCGCAGTTCTCTGCTTCCCCTGAAATCACTACGACAAAATCGCAGAAACCTTCGGTGTCTCCACCCATCTCTGCGTACATTTATAGCGATAATGCAACCGCTGGTTATGCTATTATTCTTTCCTTCTTCTCTGATATTCATTCTACACACTCCAAATTTTAATATCTTCTGCTCAACACACTGCCTCTGAATAAATGCTGTTTACCGGAGCAACCACTTTCAAATGGCTCCGGGTGTACTACGTACAACATAATATTTATTATGTTATATAAAGACATAAAAAAATCAGGCATCTTCCCTATTACAGGAGATCCTGAGATGAATAAACCTATACGTTAATGCTTATGATCAGTGCAAAAAACTTTATTGAAGTTTATGATCAAAAGGGTCTGTTTACGTTACAATAAAACGAAAATCACTCTTTCCATATCCTTCAGATGGATAATCATATGGTTATCAAGCGGTTATCTATATGCAAAAATATGCACAATTATGAAAATTTTTAAAATATTGATTCGTTTTGCTTGACTTGTATTTGAAAGTATGATAATTTTATTAGACAGACAATTCACATAATGTGAATCGAGCAACATAATAAATATTATGTTGTTTTTTTATGCGCAGCTCTGCGCCCCGCTATCGGGAGCCATCAGATCCAGCCTCGATATATCCTTCTTAAATGACGAACCCGGGGATGCTGTATATATTCTAGTAGCGCTTATGCTGCTATGTCCGAGAATATCGGCAAGGCCTGCAAGATTCTTGGTCAGCCTGTAGAAAGTCCTGGCAAACAGATGCCGCAGATTGTGCGGATAAATTTTGTTCGCATCGACCCCGGCCTCACAAGCCAGAGCCTTCATCTCTTTCCATATGCCGCTGCGGTCGATTGCCCGTCCGTTCCTTGTGACAAATATCTCTCCCGTGCTGATGCCTTTCTCTTCTGCGTATGCAAGTACCTTACTGCGCAGATCGTTGGTTATGATTATGGTTCTCTCTTTTCCTTTATTTACTATATCCACAGTTCCTCTTCTGACCATTTCCACTGTGAAGCTCCTAACCTCGCTGACTCTTGCTCCTGTGGTGGCCAGTGTCTCCATTATCATGGCTATCTGCGGTCTTCTGAGCCTTCTGGCTGCAGCTACCAGTTTCAGATAGTCCTTCCTTGTCAGTTCCTTATTCTCATCGAGGAAGAGTTTCTTCTGTACTTTCAGGCTCTTCACTTTCAGATCGGGCGCTCCGACAAATTCCAGATAGCAGTTCACTGCCGCCAGCATGGAATTGACGCTGGATGTCTTATATCCGCCTATGAGTTCCCTCTTATATTCAAGGAGTTCCTGCTTGTCGAAGGTATCTCTGCCTTCTATAGTCTCCGAGAACTTCCTTACATCTCTGGTATACTTCTCTATAGTGGCGTCTGATCTTTCCTGTTCATATAGATAGACCTTGAACGCCTCGATATCACTTTCTGTGATACTGCCTATTTCTCTTCTGGATATTTCCATTTCGCCTCCACATTCACATACTATTTCCCAAGTTACACAATTAATGAAGCTTACACAATCAGCCCCACTTTAGTTTACAACACTGTGGCTTATATAACAATATGATCTGCGGGGACTTAACCTCTACAAATAAAAATGCCGGCTGTGGTTTATGTGAACCCTGTCGGCATTCTTGGCATTTATTCATCAACCACTTTCTATTATCA
Source organism: Aminicella lysinilytica (assembly GCF_004362975.1). Classification (GTDB taxonomy): domain Bacteria; phylum Bacillota; class Clostridia; order Peptostreptococcales; family Anaerovoracaceae; genus Aminicella; species Aminicella lysinilytica. The sequence continues at coordinate 1,888 of NZ_SNXO01000055.1, forward strand.
GTATAACTCAATTAATTTTTTATTGGGGTTTTCTGCCTAAGTGGTAGCATAAACGGCCTAAGTTACGTTTATTTTCTTTTCTGAAGGCTTATTGGACGTAAATTACCTATCTCTAAGTTCTTCTATTTCCTCCTTGCTAAGACCTGTAACTCTGGAAATGAGCATAATGTCCAATCCCTCTTTCAGCATAGCAAGCGCAGTACTTTCCTTGCCTTCGGAATATCCAGCATCCTTGCCTTCGGAGAACCCGGCACTATACTGCTCATTAAGCTTATCATCTAATGTATGCAAAACCTGCCTCCTCTCTGCTGTGTTCAGCTCCCTGACCCGCTCATGAATTTCAGTAATAAGCTGGTCATCTTCACAGCATTCCATATTACGTATATACCTGAACAACTTTTCCAGACCTTCTGGCACGTTTTTCCCTGTATATGCTGTATTTAACATTATTGTACAATTCCCATCGCCTAAATTCAAGTCTAATTTATCTGAACAGCGCATGTCGAACTTATAAACAGACATGTCTTCTCCGAAGGTGTCAAATGTACAGATAAAAATAACATACGAAGGCTTAAGCTTATTGAAGGCAACTCCCTTATGTAACATTGCCGTGTCAACAGCTGCATGATAATATCGACTACGTTTAGGTAGACTGATATACCGTTTTCAATGACATATTGCGTGGTCAGATCGAATATATTGGCACCGTTCTCGTTTGGCTGGTCACCATCGCCGTCCACCACACGTATCTCTCCGATTTGCTTATCCGGAAATATCCGCTCCAACAAATGCCTGGAAATATCAGGATCCTGCATTACCAGATTGAATACGATGTCGTTAGTTATCGGAAATTCGATGATGTTGTCTTCAGTCGCTGTCCCCTGAGATTTACTGATTACTTTCTCTTCTTTCATTTTTTGTTTTCCTTTCTGTCTTACATTTTATAGTATTTATGTAATGTATATACATTACTACCATTGTATGGGGAAAGCAAGCTCTATATTTAGAACGATTATGAAATAAGCCCAAACCAAAAAAATACCGACTGAAGTCGCATAAGCTTCACCCGGTATTTTTATTCTATTTATCAACCACTTTCTGATTACAGTATAACCAGAAATCCGACTTTGTGTTTATTTCTGCCTAAGTGGTAGCATAAACGGCCTAAGTTACGGTAAGTCTACAGTATCTTAGTTTCCTCTTCACCCTTCAGCATACGCAGTGTGCCGTTAGCCAGGGCTTCCATTTCCTTCTCTCCCGGCATGACCTCGATAGGAGCAATATGTCCGCAGTACTTCTTTATCTCATCGGTCAGCCTCTCGGAATAAGCAACTCCGCCAGTCAGAATGATCACGTCAACCTTGCCTTCAAGAGCGCATGACAACCCTGCGATAGATTTTGCTACCTGGAAAGCCATTGCCTCATAAATCATAGCTGCATAATGATCGCCGTCGTCTATCATTTTCTCAACATCTCTGCAATCCTTGGTGCCAAGGTATGAATACAGTCCGCCTTTGCCTGCGATGAGTTTCTCCATGTCTTCCTCAGTGTGCTTGCCGTCGAAGCAGAGCTTGTTGAACAGAAGCAATGGAACGCCGCCGGATCTTTCCGGTGCCATCGGACCGTCATCGTATGCGGCAACATCTATAACTTTGCCGTGTCTCATAGCGTTAGCAGTAGTACCTCCGCCCATGTGGCAGTTGATGAAGTTCATGTCCTTGTAATCTTTGCCCTTTGACTTAGCATAGCTTATAGCCATCGCTCTGGAATTGAGCAGATGCGTAGCTCCATACTTTTCTATCTCGGATATACCTGTGATCTTGGCAATGTCCAGAAGGTCGCAGCCCATAGTTGAGTCGTAAATGTATGAAGGGATGCCCAGAGGCTCGGCAATTGAGTATGCCAGCAGTGCTCCAAGGCTGGATGCGTGCTGAGGCAGCTCAGGGCTTGCCATCTTATTATACATCTTCTCATTGATCTGATATCCGCCGCCTTCAAGGCCGAAGAGCATTCCTCCTCTGCCGACTACAGCTGTGATATTCTTCAGATCATAGCCCGCCTTATCCAGCAGGTTCAGGATCATTTCCTTTCTGTAGTTCTTCTGAGAAGCTACAGTAGGGAATTCCAGTATCTTCTGTTCATCGTGTACGACATTTTCCTCGTAAGCGATATCCTTGTTGTCATTGGTGAAGATGGTGATCTTCGTCGATGTTGAACCAGGATTAACTACTAATATGTCTTTGATTTCTTTAGCGTCCATATTTTCTTAGTTCTCCTTTTCATTAATAATTATTATTTAAAGTGCTTCCACACCCTTTTTCAGCGCATCGAATGCTTCATTGATCTCGTCCGGCAGCTTGTCGAACTGGCTGTAGAATTCCTCTATGCCCTTGATCTCATCCTGCCAGGTCTCCTTGTCTATGGCCAGAAGTTTCTTCAGATCTTCTGCGTCCAAATCCAAGTCCGTAGTATCTATGTCTTCAGGTCTTGGCTCGTAGCCCAGAGGTGTCTCTACGGCATCAGCCTCTCCCTTGCATCTTGCCAGCATCCACAAAAGTACTCTCAGGTTGTCTCCGAATCCCGGCCAGATGAACTCGTCTTTCTCATCTGTCCTGAACCAGTTTACATGGAAAATCTTCGGTGGGTCTGACATCTTCTTGCCCATGTCTATCCAGTGCTGGAAGTAGTCGCTCATATTATATCCGCAGAAGGGTATCATAGCCATAGGATCGTGTCTTACGACTCCTACCTGCCCCTTGGCTGCTGCTGTTGTCTCTGACGTCATGGCCGATCCGACGAATACGCCGTGATCCCAGCTCTTGGACTGATAAACCAGCGGCTCTGCCTTGGCGCGTCTTCCTCCGAATACGATGGCGTCGATTGGAACTCCTTCGCCTGTGAAAAACTCGTCGGCAATTGTCGGGCAGTTCTCTGCCGGTGCTGTGAATCTCGAATTAGGATGTGCTCCCTTCTCCGTAGATGTCTTGCCGTTCCAAGGGTTGCCTAGCCAGTCCTCTCCATTCTCAGGAGGGTTCTTATCCAGTTTCTCCCACCATACTGTATTGTCGTCCAGATTTCTGGCCACATTGGTGAATATAGTGTTCTTTCTGGTGGTCTTAAGTGCGTTAGGATTGGACTTCTCATTAGTTCCCGGCGCAACTCCGAAGAATCCATTCTCAGGATTGACTGCGTACAGTCTGCCGTCATCGCCAACTCTCAGCCATGAAATATCATCGCCTACAGTCTGGATCTTATAGCCCATTTTCTTGAAATAATCCGGAGGCGTCAGCATGGCAAGATTCGTTTTACCGCAGGCGCTCGGGAATGCTCCGCAAACGTAGTGTTTCTCTCCGTTAGGAGCCTCTATCTTCAGTATAAGCATATGCTCGGCCATCCAGCCTTCCTTCCTGCCCAGGAATGAACCTATGCGCAGGGCCAGGCACTTCTTGCCCAGAAGTACGTTCCCGCCGTAAGCGGAATTGATCGACCAGATGGTATTGTCCTCAGGGAAATGTACGATGTACTTTTCCTTCTCATTGACCTGAGCTTTGGAATGCAGGCATTTGGTAAAGTCAGCTCCGGCGTTAAGCTTGTCGATGATCGGCTGGCCCACGCGGGTCATGATCGCCATACTGAGAACTACATAAATGGAATCTGTAAGCTCAACTCCGTATTTGGCGAAGTCCGTGCCTACAACTCCCATCGAAAAAGGAATAGCATACATAACTCTGCCCTTCATGGAGCCGTCGAAAAGTTTACGCAGCTTAGCGTACATTTCGACAGGTGCCATCCAATGGTTGGTAGGTCCTGCATCCTCTTCCTTGCGAGTGCATATAAGTGTTCTTTTCTCGTCTCTTGCAACGTCTTTCGGGTTAGTTCTGTAGTAGAGGCATCCCGGTAGCTTCTCTTCATTCAAAGCTATCATCTCGCCGGTCTTAAGGGCGACTTTCTTAATCTCCTCAAGCTGCTCATCGCTGCCGTCTATCCAAACGACCTCATCCGGTTTGGTCATCTCAGCCATTTCCCTGACCCAATTATTGACTGTCTCATTCGTTACCATTGTCATAAAATCTCTCCTTTATCTCATCATTACAACAATATCAAGGCCTCCCGCTGCAGGGGCCTTAGAATTAAATCATACGAATATTGTATACCAGAAGTACCGTTTTGTCACGCAATTTACGGAAGTTCTTAGGCCCATAATCACAAAAATCCGGCACTTGTCATTGTGCCGGACTACAATATTGCTTTTAGTTGAATTTTTGCGAGTTTTGCGCATCTTTCCAAGGTGAATCAGCTAGCCTTCTGCGTGGCATCTCCGCCTAAGCATCTGTCCATGTCTTCCACAATTCCCCCGTCCAGTTTGCCTCTGGCGACTTCCTTTCGCATTATGGCCATAGTCGCCTCGTGGCTCATGCCGTCCTTATATGGCCTCGCCTCAGTCAAAGCCTGGTAAATGTCTACGCAGGCCATCATGCGCTCTATTTTGTTCAGCTGCCGGCCTTCGATCCCGAAAGGATAGCCGCTGCCGTCCAGTTTCTCGTGATGCAGGGCCGCCCAGTCTCTGATACTGCCGACGCCTTTGATCCTGCCGAGGATCTCCCAGGTGCCGTAAGCGTGATTTTTCATCTGGGTAAATTCGCCGTCGGTGAGTTTGGCCGGCTTTTCCAGGATGTCGTTGTCTATGGTCAGCTTACCGATGTCGTGCAAAGCCCCCGCAAAGTATATCCTGGCCACGGTTTCTTCGCTCAGGCCATAGTACTGGGCCAGGGTTTTCGCCTTATTTGCCACGCCCAGGGAGTGGGCGCAGGTAAAGGATGATTTATAGTCGATGATTTTCGCAAACATGGCCGCGATGCCTGCCAGGTCCTCGTCCGTGTAATCTACAGGGATCACGGGCAAAGCTCTCCTTAGGAGTTTGTCTATGTAGTCGTTGTCCATGCGGCTGAGTTCTCCGTAGGTCGCCACCGCACAAAAAGCATCTGCCACGTCTCCTGCGAACCTGCTGTCTCTGCCGGCGTTGACGAATTCCAATATCTTGCCGTATTTGGTGTAGTTCATTTGGCTGATGTCGAAAATCACATCTACAACATCTGCAATATGTATCAGTTGGGCAAACATCGGGGTGTTTTCAGCCTTAAGCCCGAAAGGCCCGCTGCCGTCTGCCTCTTCATGATGATACAATATTGATTGCGCAGCTTCTTTATCTTTATAGAAAGGAAGTGATCTGACATTTTCTTCACCCATTACGCAATGTTCCTTAAGTGTGAAGGCATTCTTATCATTTATGATGTCTATCCCCTTGTTGAGTTCGCTTTGGCTGTATTCCGTCAATGCGTTGTCATGAAGCACAGCACTGGCCGCCAGATTCAAAAGTTCCTTATTCTCGTAGCCCATGAGTTTCCCCATCTTTACAGCCAAATAAGCCACTCGCCTGGAATGGTCCACAGTGGCTCCCAGTATTTCTCCTTCTACATGATCCAGCGCATCCGCCAAAGCATAGAGCAGATCATTGATACTGATCTTCATAATCACTACCTCACACATTTGATTTCATATAGGCCTTCGCCTGTAGGCTGCCGACTGTTCCGCTGCCGGCTATTCCGCTGCCGGCTGTACTTCTGCCGGCTGTACTTCTGCCGGCTGTACTTCTGCCGGCTGTACTTCTGCCGGCTGTACTTCTGCCGGCTATTCCGCCTATTTCCGGCGGCTCTACAGTTTGCAGTTATTTATAGGTTATTTAATTATATCACTATAAATCCTACAGTGCAAGTACCAAATAACTCCCAGCAGCAGTTGCCTATTGTTCCATCAATGGTACGATATATACATTTTTCTATGCAACAAAAAACAGCCTGTTTTTATTTCTACAGGCTGCTGTTATCAAGTCTATCCAAGACTATCGTGCCTCTGTCCCCTGTGATTTCAACGGTCACACGATCTCGCTAGTCATATGGATCATTCTGATTTGCATTTCTCCAAAATGTTTTCCTTGGGAAATATACATTTTCCAAACACCGAAATGTTCTCCAAGCATATTTTCCTTATCGTAACTATGCAAATCCATCTGGTTTGCGCACCACTGATTTGCATACCACTGATTTGCATACCACTGATTAAAACGCTGCGCACCACTGATTTGCGTACCACCGGTTAAAACATTGCGCGCAAGGATCACAGTGATATTTGAAGTGATGTGGCGCGTTCAAATTTTCCGATGAGGCTCCGCGCAAGAATTGGCTTGATAATTGAGGCTCTGTGGCATGCAACCCGGATTCCCTGAGGCTTCGCGCAAGGATCACTAGAATAATAATAACAATGTGGCGGGAGCCCTTAGTATCAGTCACTTCTGATAGACTATTCCGCCACATTGATAAAGTTTTATATGGAATTCTTGCGCGTCGGCCTTGTTAAAACCGGCAATCCGCCACACAGACTCTATTTTGACTCTGATTCTTGCGCGCGAGACTTTGAAATGACGCTTGCGCGCCACACGAGCTGCTTTTTGAGGCCGATTCTTGCACGCCCCGAAAACAGACCCCGACGATTTTTGCACGCCCCGAAAACAGACTCTGGCGATTCTTGCGCCGATACTGGCCTCCTGATTTATACACGGCCCCATGCATAAACCCATGCATAGACTCTTGCATAGACTCTTGCATAAACCCATGCATAGACCCATGCATAAACTCATGCATAAAGGTACCATTGTTGGAACAATACCCAACTGCTATATCCAAGTTATACGGAAGCACTTATTTACCTAGGGAGCACTCTGAGCCGGCGACCGCCCCTATTTCACGTATTCCTTTTCTACATAAGGACTTGTTGCAGTCTTCAGCATGCCGCCGTAGCCGAGCTCGAACTCGACTACGTCGCCCACCTTGTAATTTTTATCGCAATGCGTAACATCCAGAATAGTATGATCCGAACTTCCGCCCATGATCTCCATCTGAGGATCACGAGGCGTCATACTGTCCAGATCCGTGTCCTGCTTGCCAACTGCAATGATTGCTCTCTTCATTATCCCACGGTCTTCATAATATGGCTTTTGGCCGAACGCATCCACGCCCACTTCGCCGATCGGAAGAGAAGGCTTCTCCTTCAGCTCAACGATCTGAGCCTGAAGAACCACTGTATCTCCAACAGTTCCAGGCAGATCAGTTTCATAAGCCGTATCATTTCCAAGAAGGAAAGATTCACCCAAGCGCAGGTTGTTGATGCCTGAAGGCATCTCGCCTTTGTCTATAAGATAAATGGAGCTGGAGTTTCCTCCCGACACCATATTCAGCTTGATATCATACTTTGCCTCTATTTTGCGAGCAATTTCGACCAGCTGCGACAGATTATCCTTCTTAGGAATTATCGCGCCGTAGCATGTCAGATTAACTGCGATGCCGTAAAGATTCAGGTTCTTCATTCCAAGAACCGCCTCAACAGCTTCCCAAATCAGATCCTCGTTCTTGAAGAAGATTCCCTCACGAAGATCTCCCAGATCGATCATGAGGACAACATTGTGGACTATTCCTGCTTTGGCCGCAGCCGAATCGAGCAAACGCAGTGTCGATATCTCTGAGTGAGCTGGTACAATATAGTTGTAATACGTCTGTGACTTTTGTAAAATATAGTTATTATGAAAGGAGCACATCATGACACACTTTGAACCAGAAGT
>NZ_SNXO01000056.1 GCF_004362975.1 Aminicella lysinilytica
TAGCAGAGAAACAACAGAAAATGCTTAAAGCAGCATAAAGGTAGTTTGATATATGCTTGAAAGTGAATTTACACACAAATATGGACTTGACCATAAAATCGCTGTAGCCATTGAAAACACTATGCTATGGCAATCAAAAAGTGTTACTTTTGTTACTAAAGTGTTACTTTTGACGAAAAAACACCCGGAATACTTGCAAACACAGGCACTCTGGGTTTTTTGGTGGAAAAAATCGCACATTTGCAATTACCTGGCTTCTTTCTTAGAATTTATATATAGCAATTGTACTCCATATATGGATAGAAACAGGAGGTGGGTACGATGTTCGATAAGAAGATAAAGATGAACGTAACAGACGATGAGAGCCAGCTCATACTCTTCAGTCTGGTTGAACTAAGGAACAGTCTCATAAAAGAAGGCAGATATACTGATGCCGTGGATGATCTCATACTGAAACTGTTCAGCTGATCATCTACCGAAAATGCGACAATAAAATACCATACACACATAATTACATTGCCTCGCGGGATCCGCGGGGCAATCTCAGTTTTTGGACCGGTACGGCCGGAGGAAGGTATGGTAGAAGAATGAAAACAACAGAAGATACGATGTGAGTCATAGTAACAGGCGTAGAAAGAGAAGAGGATGAGGGTGTGTGCCCTGTGCTTCTCGGAATAGCAGAGCATGTAGCGGAAGACTTCGCTATGTGCGTAGAAAGCGAGGATCTGGAATTTGAGAAGGCGCTGATATATGTCGATGCGCTTGATACGTTGTCATCAAATGAGAGAAACGAGACGGCATTCGAAATGCTGCAGGGCATCTTAAGAAAGTCAGGTTGGACAGATACAGCCAGGGAAATGAAGCTGGTGGACGCATGCGCGGAAGTATATGACGGTGCTTACTGTGATTTCATGAACGGACTGCTTGACTCAGATGATGTGGATATGTTTCTGACGGAGATCACACTTAGGGAGGCATTCAAGAAGGAAAAAGAAACTATGGAAAGAAGGTTGCTTCTAAATTAGGAGATGGGAAAGACGGTAAGACAATGGAAACAGCTGAAACGAGGCTTCTCACTAAAGTGGCAAGCGATACTGCGGATAGCATAAGGAGCGTACGCGCTGTGCATCCTTCAGGATATATATGCTATGAATTCAAAGATGATCTGAATCTGCTTTGTGATTCAGAGGACGCAGTTACCGCGGTGTCGGTACTGTATATGTTCCTCGTACTCACCCGCAGTCAGACATCGAATATCATAGACGCTCTGATTCTGAGAAAGGGACGGGAAGAGGCATTCATGAAGATCCTCCTGCCACACCTCAACAATAACGGGATCTGATATGAATATTCAAAGCCTGCCAAAGCGCAGGCATACATCTATTCTGTTCAAATGCGAAGCAGGACGGATGAATACTAAAGACAGGAGGTAAACCAGATGAAACAGGCAGAAGTAATAGCTATATGCAACCAGAAGGGTGGCGTAGGCAAGACCACCACGGCCGTTAACCTTGGAGCAGGTCTTGCAAGAAGTGGCAAAAGAGTGCTTTTAGTTGACGCTGATCCGCAGGCCGATATGAGTGCTGCTCTCGGCTGGAGGCAGACAGACTCGCTTGAGGAGTCCATAGTATCCGTACTTACAAAGGTAAGGAACGATATGAGCTTCGATCCGGCTGAGGGCATACTCCATCACAGTGAAGGCATGGATGTGCTGCCGTCGAACATCGAGCTCTCTCAGTTCGAGCTTAACCTTGTAGGTGCTATGAGCAGAGAGAACATCATGAAGAACTATCTCAGGCAGGTGAAAGGCGGGTATGATTACGTCATAATCGACTGCATGCCGTCTCTGGGTATGCTGACTCTGAACGCACTCACTGCGGCGGACAAGGTCATAATACCGGTCCAGGCTCAGTATCTTCCGACAAAAGGCATGGCGCAGCTTGTAGATACCATAGCAAAAGTCAAACGGCAGCTCAATCCGGACCTTAAGATCGGCGGCGTGCTCATGACCCTTGTGGACAGCAGGACGATTCTTGCGAAGGAATCGATGGACGCAGTCAGAGCGAGATGCGGCAAAGACATCAGAGTGTACGATGCGGTCATCCCCGTAGGGGTAAAGGCGGCGGAGGCCAGCGGACAGGGAGAAAGCATCTATTCATATGATGCGGAGAGCAAACCGGCAAAGGCGTATGCATATCTCACGAGGGAGGTGATGAGAGATGGCGAAAAAGAGAAGACCGATAGACTTCGGGATAGCGAATCCAGATGATCTTTTCTCCACTCAGGAAGAGAGAGACGAAGCCAAGCTGAAGAAGATATATGAAGTGTCTCTCGATGAGATAGACCCGTTCCCAGAGCATCCCTTCAAGGTGAAGGATGACGAGGATATGATGAATCTCGTGGAAAGCGTAAAGGCAAACGGGATAATCACTCCTGCTACTCTCAGAAAAAAGGAAGACGGCAGATATGAAATAATATCGGGCCACAGAAGGAAGAGAGCCTGCGAACTTGCGGGGCTCACTACGCTTCGTTCAGAGATAGTGGATATGACAAGAGATGAGGCTACCATATTCATGGTGGAATCGAATTTTCAGAGGACCACAATACTTCCTAGCGAGAAAGCCTTTGCATATAAGATGAGGCTGGAGGCAATGAAGAGACAGGCCGGAAGACTTTCTAAAGAAAATGTGTCGCCAGTGGCGACAGATTTAAGAGGTAAAAGATCCGATGAAATGCTAGGAGAAATGATTGGCGAAGGAAAAGACAATGTTAGACGATATATTCGCCTGACGGAACTAAACCCAGCTCTCCTCGATATGGTCGATGACGGGCAGATAGCCCTGAGGCCTGCTGTGGAACTGTCATATCTTCCGAAGGAGCAGCAGAAAGATCTTTGCGAGAGCATAGAGATGGAGCAGTGCACGCCGACCCACGCTCAGGCTATAAGAATGAGAAAGATGTCGGAAGCAGGTAAACTGACGCCGGAAGCAATAGAAGCGATAATGCTCGAGGAGAAGCCTAACCAGAAGGAGAGGATTGTGCTTAGGGGCGACAGGTTCGGGAAGTTGTTCCCAAAGGATCTTCCTGTGTCTAAGAGAGAGGACTTTGTGGCTGCGGCTATGGAGTATTACGGAAAGTACCTCAGCAGGAAAGACCGAGAGAACGAGAGGTAAGTGTGCGAATAGGGATGGTTGCAGAAGGATTACCTTTGACCGTTCTTCCCCACACCCCAACTTCACGTAACTACTAGCAGTTTACTTACGGAAAAAGAATAAGATTAGCTTAAATACATAGGAATCCTAAAATTAAATATGAGGTACTGCTAACGGAATTGGCGGTGCCTCATATTTCTATAGCAAGTTGAAGTGAAAATTGCAAAAATGCGAGTGCAAAGTTTTTCTATAAAGTAGGCTTTATATGATTGTTTGAAATTAGGTGGCTGAATTCATCTATAATTATACTCTATTCTAAATCAAAAGAATGTATAAACTCTTTTGTAATATGAGATAATTCTCTGCCCTTGAGCCACAATAGAGTTGTTCGTGTTTCTAATGATAGCTCGTTTATTTCATTACATGCCATATTTGATTTTGAAATAAGACATATAGCAGGCTTTGGAACAATACCTACGCCCATTCTAGTTTCTGCCAAGGAAATTATGGTTCTAACATCATCACACTCACACAGTATTTTAGGTTTAAATCCGGCTTTCTTACAAGAACTGACTATCATAAGCTTAAACCTTCGATCGATTATAAGCGGAACATCAGCAAGATTAGAAAGGGATAAGGATTGGTTATTTGCTTTAAATAGATTATTACCATTGGCTATAGCCATCATTGGGTCGTTTGGCAAACTAATCGATTCAAATATTTCGGAATTAAATGGAGTCCTAACTATGCCGACGTCAATTATGCCATTGGTCAGCATATCTAGTATTCGGTATGTATCGCCTTCTCGTATTTGAAAATTTAAATTTGGATATCTATCATGAAAAGAGTATAACAATCTTGGCAAAAGCACACCACCGGATGATGGTACAGTGCCTACGGATAGTACTCCTAAAAATTCGGTATTATATTTTTTGAGTTCATTTGTAGTGGTCTCTACTAAATGTAGGATTTGTTCAGCACGATATTGTAAAAGTTCGCCAGCACCAGTAATGTGTAATTTCTTAGTGGTTCTTTCTATTAGTTTAACATCAAGTTCATCTTCGAGCATTCTTAGTTGATGGCTTAGAGGAGGCTGAGCTATGTGTAACCTTTTAGCAGCTTTGGTAATATTACCTTCTTCAATGATTGCAAGAAAATATTTTAGTTGTTTAATATCCAATAGTATAAATTGCATGGTATATTTTAGTCAATTCACACATGCTCCCCTTCCTAATTTATTTATATTTTTATAGTATGTATAATATACGTTTATAATATTTAACATATATATTATACAATGTTATAATGGCATTGTAAACCAAAATTCCTAGGAGCATGGCATAAGGCGTAAATTAAATTACACTATGAATAGAAATAGGATAGGGAGGTAAAATGAATCATTTTAATGGAAAAAATATAGGTATATTAGGTGGCATGGGGCCGCTAGCAACTGAAGGCTCATTTCATAAGAGTATTGCTCTTACCAATGCCAAAAGTGATAAGGAGCACATATATTGATTAAGAAATATAGTATGGTATATAAACTTAAGGGGGACATTAAAAATGTATAAAATGAGTTTTCAACGAGAAGAAATAGAAAAGGTATATGGAAAAATTAGCCCGTTTGAGCTAAAGGATAAACTAATAAATCTTGCAGAGGATTCAAATATAAATGGTACACGATCATTGCTTGATGCGGGAAGGGGGAATCCTAATTGGATAGCGGCAGCTCCGAGGGAAGCTTTTTTTACATTTGGACAATTTGCAATTTCAGAGAGTAGACGGATTTGGAATGAAGATGATTTGGCAGGAATGCCAGAAAAGGAAGGAATTGCTCAGCGATATAATAAATATGTGGAAGTTAATTATAATGCTCCGGGGATAGAATTATTGAATCAAATAATCAATTATGGCATAACCGTAAAGGGGTTTTCACCGGATGAATGGATATATGAACTTACTGATGGTATTATCGGAGACAATTATCCTATGCCTGGAAGGATGTTAAAACATGTTGAGAGTGTGGTAAATGATTATCTAATGCAAGAATTATGTTACAACACGTCACTGGAGGGAGTATTTAATACTTTTGCAGTAGAAGGAGCTACAGCGGGGATGTGCTATGTATTTGATTCACTCATTGCGAATAACATGCTTTCAAAAGGTGATAGAATAGCTATTATGACGCCGGTGTTTACACCGTATCTTGAGATACCAAATTTGCCACGCTATAGTTTTGATGTGGTGTATATTTCCGCGAACGAATTGGACGAGCATGGTAATAGAACTTGGCAGTATACAAGTTCGGATATAAAGAAACTAAAGGATGATTCGATAAAAGCTTTATTTTTGGTTAATCCAAGCAATCCACCATCGGTTGCTATGAAAGAAGAGTCTGTTAAAATCTTGAAAAAGGTCGTTAACGAATATAATCCTGACCTAATGATTATATCAGATGATGTGTATAGTACATTTGTTGATGGGTTTAGATCTTTAATGGCAGATTTGCCCTTTAATACTTTAGGGGTATATTCCTTTTCAAAATACTTTGGAGTTACAGGGTGGAGACTTGGTACGGTTGCACTTTACGAAAACAATGTATTTGATGAAATCTTGGGGAAGCAAGATGAGGGAAAGAAAGAAAGGGCCAGAATAAGATATTCGGGTATTTCAACTGATACAGAAAAAATTAAATTCGTTGATAGAATAGTTGCTGATAGCAGACAAGTTGCACTTAACCACACCGCAGGCCTTTCGACGCCACAGCAGGTACAAATGGCTTTTCTGGCTGTGTTTGCTATAGTGGACGAAAAAAATAAATATAAAAATCTCACAAGGAACATATGCCGGCGAAGAAAGAAACTATTATTTGATGGGCTGGGGATTGGCATTACAGAAGATAAATACAGCGCATCATATTATGCTCAGTTTGATCTTATTGAATGGGCTAGTCAAAATTATAGCGATAGATTTGCTACATACCTTAAGAACAATTATAGAACGATAGATATACTTATTAAACTTGCAGAGCAGTCTTCAATTGTACTTTTAGATGGAAATGGGTTTAATGGTCCTGAGTGGTCTGTAAGAATATCATTAGCAAATCTTTGTGACGAATCATATTCTAAAATAGGGAAGGCGTTACATAATGTTATGGATAGCTATGTTGAATTATGGAAAAATCGAAGAGATAATAATTAGGCATCAGTGATACAAGCTGCCAGAATTAAGGAATCAACAAATGAGGAAGGATTTTCTTGCCTTAATAGATCAATGACATGCCTCGGATATTTGGAGAGGAAATGGTGTTTCATATTTGAGTTAATGAAAAGAAGAACAGCTTTAACATCAACAATTTTTTCTGCGTAATATCAAAAGGAAGTATGGTTGACTGCTTTGATGGTCTCCTAATGAATTGGAGAATCGGCACATCGCCCAATGCTGATCTTGTAAACTCCATGTTGGATGACACTATAGCTAAACTCGGAGAACAGGATCATCCTGTTATTCATTCTGATCGCGGATGCCATTACAGGTGGTCGGGCTGGATAGAACGCATGGAGAAGAATGGTCTTGTAAGATCAATGTCACAAAAAGGATGCTCGCCAGATAACGCTGCATGTGAAGGTGTATTTGGAAGGATCAAAAATGAAATGTTCTACAACAGAAGCTGGGGCAATGTTACCATTGATGAATTTATGGATATATTAAACGAATATCTTCACTGGTATAATGAAACGAGAATGAAGGAAACACTAGGTTATTTGAGCCCGGTAGAATACAGGCGTTCTCTTGGATTAGCTGCATAGGCAGCCCAAGAAAATGTCCGCATCCCCCAATCTCTTCACAACCAGTCAGTTTCGTTAAATGAATGTAGTTGATAAATTATACTACAATGTATTATAATAGTTATGATATTTCTTCTAGTTATGATAAAAAGGGTAGTGAAAAATTGAAAAAAGTGGCAATATTGTATAAAAATAGGGATAACAACAGCATTATTGAATATATTAATAATACCTTGCTTTATATTTTTGGAGAGTATATAGAAATAGTACCTTATTTTGCTAACGAATTGGATAACAATGAAAAGATTGTTGCAGATGCCTGTTTGGTTATACATGAGAACATGCTGTACGGAATAAAAAATAACATTTCGAATTATTCGAAAGTAGTTATCCTCAAGAGAAGCATACGCAAGCAAGTATTGCCGGAACTTATGGCAATACCTAATAATTCGGATGTGTTCGTGGTAAATGATACCTATGATACAGAGATAGAGACGATTTATATGTTATGCGAGTTAGGGATTAATAGCATTAATTTGATTCCATATACGCAGGTGAAGAGAAGTGGAGTCAATAAAGCAGTTGAATATGTAATTACTCCTAACGAGTTGGATCTTGTGCCAAAATATGCTAAAAATATTATTAATATAGGATACAGAGAAATTGGTTTTGAGACATTGTTTTCTCTTATGAAAACTCTAGATATAGACAACGATATTATTAATAGAAATATATTAAAATACTCCATTGAATTAGTAGAACAAAGCATTCATTATCAAGAAAGTTACTATGAAGCATGCCTTCGCGTTCAATTGCTTAATTTAGTAGTTGATCAGTCTATGCTAGCTGTAGTTTTACTTGATGAATTAAATCGGGTTGTTTATTATAACCCAAAAGCATTAAGTGTTTTCAACCTTAAAAAGGATGAAATATTTACAGGGATAGACGAGGGTATAATTAATAGCGAGGAAGAATACAAAGACTATCCTATTAGAGTTAATGATGCTAATTATCTAGTAGGTAAATCAAATGTAAAACTTGTTGATGAAATAATTGGAGTTATTATTACATTACAAGACGAAAGAACACTTAGAGATATTGAGGCTACTATAAAGAGTACGATAATAAAGAAAGGACTGGTTGCAAAATATAGTTTTAACGATATTGTTTATTCATCTGATTCGATGAAAAAATGTATCACAACAGCGAAGGAAGTTGCTGCTACAGATAATACCGTTTTGATAAGTGGTGAAAGTGGTACAGGCAAGGAATTGCTTGCCCAATCAATACACAATTATTCTAAACGAAAAAGCGGCCCTTTTGTTGCGGTAAATTGTGCAGCAGTACCGGAAAGTTTAATAGAAAGTGAGTTATTTGGATATGAAGGCGGATCATTTACTGGTGCACAAAAGAACGGTAAAATAGGTTATTTTGAACAGGCCAATAATGGTACATTATTCCTTGATGAAATTGGTAGCATATCGGCAAATTTCCAGTCTGTGTTATTGAGAGTAATTCAGGAAAGACAAGTTATCAGAATTGGAAGTGATAAAGTGGTCGATATAGATGTTAGAATTATAGTGGCAACGAATTCTAAACTATCTGAAGAGGTTTTAAAAGGGAGTTTTAGGGGGGATTTATATTATAGATTAAATGTTATACCGATCACCATAGATGCTTTGAACAAAAGGAAAGAGGACATACTTCCGTTGATGGAAGCCTTTATGGGCAGAATTTATTGCAATCTTACATCTTATGAGAAAGACAGGCTGTCCGATTACAAGTGGCCTGGCAATGTGAGAGAACTCGAGAATGCAGCTACTTATTATAAAGCATTAGGAAGATTACCAGATTATATTTTAAATTTAAATTTGTGTTATGATTCGGGCATAATTGAGTCGAACAAATTAATTGATGCGTGCTGTAAAGAAATAGGTATAGTGATTCTTAAAATAATTAAAAAGGGAACACAACCATTTCATGGGATAGGTCGTGCGGGTATTATTTCTGAACTGAGTATACAAGGCATCAATATAAGTGAAGGGAAATTAAGGGAGCAATTGCAAGAAATGCAAAATGATGGTTATATTACTGTTGAACATGGGCGAATTGGTACGAGGATAACGCAATTTGGGATAGAGTACTTAAAAACTCTCGGTATTTAAGTACCGAGAGTTTTATAGTTTTGTGAAAGGGTCAAGTCCATATTTGTGGAGAGTGTGAAGTTTTTTCTGTAAATTAGGTTTTCTATGATAATTTTAGAGTTAGGCGGCTGGACCCAATTGTCAGCCGTCTTTTAATTTGTATCAAAAAAGCAATGATATGTCAAGAACTCCCGGCCTAATGGGCGGGACTCTCGTTGCCATATTTGCTCTTTAATCTGGCAATCGGTCAGGATTGAATATTTCGCGTCATAAGCACCAGTGATACTCTTTATAGCCCCACCTGTATAGTTGATAGCCCTACTTGACATCAATACGCACATTAGCTCCA
>NZ_SNXO01000057.1 GCF_004362975.1 Aminicella lysinilytica
CTTTCTGTTGTTTGTTTGTTTAGAATTCTATTTTAACACAGAAACTGATCTCTATTCTATTATCTATATTACCAACAACTATTTTACACTATCATTACATTGAAATGCTATACTTTACTGGATGCCGGGTTCAGCGCTTTCTTCTTATCATTGAGCATGAACCAAATAAACAGCAACAGGATAGAGTGAACATTGCCACCAACCATGAGAATCTCCCAACATCAAAATAAAATACTAATATTAAAATCATGATTATGATTGCAAATTGCGATAGTGCAATTGCTTTAAGTAGTTTTCTTACATCCTTATCCATTTACATTATCTCCTTTTTTAATATTTGAGTCGGTAATTTTACCTCTCATACATATAAACAATCCGGAAGGCGATTTGCGGACATCTTTTTTTGTTTTTATTTTGTTTTTTTGTCAAACTGATTTATCACTGACATGACAAGGTTTTTCAATGTCGAGTGATCGCAATTTCCAAGCAGGGTATAAACGTACTTATTGTCGTTCCAGTAAATGCAATATGTACCTTTCTTATAAAACTCAATCGCTTCATATCCATCTATCCTCGTTTTATGGATATTATTTTCCGAATCCAAATGATCAATACCATTGTCACTTACAGTTTCCTGGCTATATGTAATAGTGACCTTTTTATCATTGCTATTGATGTATGTCAAATAGTAATCCTGATCCGTCTTTTTCTGGCTACTCAATCTATAGCCTTCCGGAGTGTCAGGTGTAATTGCTTCAATTTTCTCCGTACTATTATCCTGATTCGTATTGTCGTAAAGAAATTCCCAGTTCGTGCTATTTTTAATGATTCTATAATATAACCCCGGCTTTGCTACGGCGATGGTCGCAAGTGTCGTGGCGACCAGCAGCGCGACAATCACTGCCAGCATTACAGCACGGCGCATTCTTATGCGTCCCACGTGAACATAACGACGCTCCGCAATCTTGAACGCAGCCTTCATTTTGTGCTCGAATTCAGCAGAAAAAACATGCTCCGGGGCAGTTGAAGCCTCGGCCTCGAGTCCCGCCATCTCGCTATCGTAAGCATCTATCAAAGCCTCTTTTAATTTAGTCATGCCGCTCACCTATCCTTTCGATCAGAATCTCGCGGCCACGCTGGGCCCTTTTCTGTGCGGCTGCAACAGAAATGTCCAGCACCGTGGCTATCTCTACGTATCTGTACTCTTCCACGCACAAAAGGTGCAGCACATCGCGATATTTTTCCGGCAGGTTTTCGATCTCGTCCACGAGCATACCGTAATTGACATGCTCAAATACATCGCCCATTTCCTCAGGCGAGTAGAATCTGCCGCACTCTTCGCTTCCGGCATCATCTTCATATCCGAGGTCATCCTGCATCTTCTTTAACATGTTAAGCGAAGTGTTCCTAACTATAATAACTACAAAACTCCGCGTTTGTGGACAAAAAATTTCATTTATTTTTGAAAAATTTTTCGCGATGGTCAAAAAAGCCTCATTTACTGCGTCTTCCGCCAGGTTTTCTTCTTTAAGGATTTTTTTCGCAACATAAAACATAAGGCGCTTGTATTGATAGTATAGCTCCTCGAATTTGCTCTTCTCCTCCGGTGTATCTACGATCTGTAAAAATATCTGTAACATTATTGACTCCCTTGACATAATTCTTACACCATTTCAAGGTTTTTGTAATGCAAATTTAACACCTTTTCAAGGTTTTCGCATAATATGGTAATTATTGGTATTTATTTGGGTCGATTGCAAAACTAACTTCCAGTTTGCAAAAGAAACTTATCAAAGTATGATATGTATGGTATGTACCCATAATCCTGGGCCGCGCACTATTTATTGATAATCAGGTCGTATACGTGCGCGCCCGCACGGATTACCCTGTATTGAGGAACAAAGGTGCGATTTAGAGATTTCCAAATTGATTTCCGCACGTATCAGGCTTCCTCAGGGCATGGAGGTGCGCGTATTGAAATTTCAACGATTAGCTGCGCACTTATAGGCGATATTAAAGGATAAGAAGTGCGTATCAGACTTGATATACTACCAATAAATGTCAATTAAGGATAATATGCCCATTTCCGCGCACCTTGACCTCTTTGGATCGGTCAATAAGTGCGAATTTGGTTTACAATAATAATAAATTCGCACTATCGTCCTGGATATCAGCCCAATACGTGCGCAGTACAATTTCCAGGGCTTTTCAGACTGATTCTTGCGGGTCGAATGATTCTTGCGGGTCGAATCATACTTGCGGGTCGAATAGAAACAGCCCCGACCGCAGGAGCTAATCTCTGCAATCGGGGCCGATGGATGAATCAACTATTTGTTTCTCTTAAACAACTTCTGTATATACTCAAGGCAGCTGTCTCCGTTGCCTTCAGCTGTGCCAAAGCCTGTTCCGCCATAAGCGTATGTACGATCAGGTACATCTAACAGCAGGTCTTCATCGATCTGTGCTGCGCAACGAGCCATAGAGCCGTCGCCCATGTACCATCTGAGTGGGAAGCAAAGGAATGTGAATACCTTGCCTGCCGGGATCTTATCAAGGTCTCCGCCAAGATTCTCAACACCTACTATGCCATGTCCGAGCATTTCTTTGTGGCATGGTTCCCATGTGCCCCAGATTCCGATGTTTTCCAGCTCGCCGAATTTCTCATCGTAAGCTGCCTGTCCATGGATCCTGATGTATTCTTCCTTGTCGAATTCAGCGTAAGCTTCCTCGCCAAAGAGTTCCTTATATTCTTCTGTAATAGGTCTGCCGGTAGCTCCCAGAAGGTTCATTCTGGTCATGCCGTTGTTGCCCATTGCTGTGTGTAGCGGATGATCCAGAGCCTGGCTGTCCATAGCTACGCACTTAACCTTATGCTTAACGAACCATTTGCCGGCATCGATACCAGTACCGATGGAATAATGGTAATAAGCCTTGGAATCATCAAATAGACGATGCATTCCTGTATTCAGGCAAAGTACCTTTCCTTCCAGGTCTTTCGGATCGAATCCGCAAGCCTCGCAAGCCGCATCCAGATGCTTATCTGTAATAAGAGTCCAAGGCTCTACATCGAGTTTGAGGACGATAGCGTCTCCTGTGTAAGCATCTACTGGCATCTCGTGAGTGTAACGAGCTCTTCTTCCGTCGAACTCATACTCCATGACATGTCTAGGCGCGTCGCAATGCGTGCCCGTATGCATAGTGCAGGTGATCTTAGATGTCAGGACTCCACCCTTTGCCATAGTGTGGGCATTGGTGATTTCCGGTTTATCAAAGTATGGCCATCTTGGAATTTCAGCGCTGAATGGATGCGCCAGATCTACATATACTGTTTTTCCCATTATTATTTCTCCTTATTAATTTCGTGTTTCAATTTTAAACGTTCGTAGCAAGGCGGCAAGTCGCTGAGAAACGGAGCGTACCTCTCGTACGCGAGTATCGCAAGGCGACGCAGCCAACACAGCTACGGGCGTAAAAGACAAGTTAGCAGGTTAAGTACCCTCCAGAACAATCATAATTCCCGCCCGTCATAAAGTCCGATGCTGCTGACGACAGGAACAGCGTGAATCCAACGAAGTCGTATGGCTCGCCGAGGCGACCTATCGGCTCTCTCTTCAGGAAGTTCTTATATACCTCTGATTCAGGATCGAACATCCACTCGGTCAGCTCGCTTCTGAATACTGTTGGGCAGATGGAGTTGACATTGATGCCATACTTGGCAGTAAGGTCGCATGCCATACTGGAAACCATAAGGTCTGCGCCACCTTTGGATGTGCAGTAACCAGTATATCCAGCCATGCCTCTCTTGGAACGCTGTGAAGTAACAACGACGATTTTGCCGCCTTTCTTCTGAGCGACCATCTGCTCTGAAACGTACTTGCATACGATATAAACGCTCTTGCAGTCAGCATCCATAATGTACTGCCAGTCAGCAACTGACTGCTCCAGGATGTTCTGCGGCTTGTTGAATCCGTGAGCAATAGCAAGGATGTTTACCTCGCCGTACTGCTTGACGCAAGCCTTGACCAGCGCGTCGACCTGTTCTTCTACAGCAGGGTCAGCAACGTAATATGCACAGTCGATACCTTCAGCCTTGAATTCAGTCTCAAGATCCTTCAGCTTACCTTCGCTCCTGCCCGTCATGAATACCTTTGCTCCTGCATATCCATAAGCCTTGGCTATTACTTTGCCCAGAGCTCCTGTAGCTCCTGTGACCAGTGCTACTTTGCCCTCTATTGAAAACATGTTATTTACAAAATCTTTAGATACGTCTACCATGTCTGCGCCTCCTATTTAGCGTCTGGATAATTGATTATTACCAGCATCTCAGCAACTTCGTTAGTCTTGTTGGCAAGTCCTCTTCCTTCGTTTGGCGGGAATGAGATCGACTCGTTGGCATGGATGACATACTCCTTGCCGTCCTTGTCTGTTACGGTCATTTCGCCCTTCAGAACGAAGTAAACCTTCTCCAGCGGATTGTCTTCATAAGCCCACTCTGCGCCGCCACCCGGCAGGAATGTGGATTTACCGATCCAGAACTTAGTTGCTCCAGTCTCCTCTTTGCCATGATATCTCATAGCTACCATGTTGAAATGTCCTGCTGCATCATACGGCTTCAGGTCTGCTACTGTTCTCTTGATCATTTTAATTTCCTCCTAAACTATATTGTATTAACGTGTATTAAACTAATTTATCAGTCGATGTAATTCTTAGAAGCCTTCAGCTGGATTATCAGCTTCTTCTGGAAGGCGTTCTTCATTTCCTGGGCCTGCTCAGGCGGATATTTGAAAAATCCCTCTCCGCTCTTCATTCCCAGCTTTCCTTCTTCCACTTTCTGTCTTAATATAGGGTTGGCTTCTGTCCTGTTGTCCATTACTGACAGCAGGTTGTCGCCAACTGTGCACCAGATGTCCAGACCGCCCATATCAGCTACTTCCAGCTGTCCGGTTGTTGCATATCTGAATGCAGGTCCGAATTTCAATGCGGTCTCAACGTCTTCAGGATCTGCGATGCCCTGCTCCATCAGCGAGAAAGCCTCTCTGGCAACTCCCTGCTGGATCCTGTTGGCAACCAGTCCAGGCACGTCCTTCTTGACCTTGCATGTCTGCTTTCCTGCCTTCTTGTAAAGTTCTCTGACTTCGTTGAAGGTGGCCTCGTCCATATTGCCGAAGTATGAAAGTTCAACCAGCGGCATAAGATGAGGCGGATTATACCAGTGACATACCATGCACTTGCCCTGCTTCTCCTTGCTTACCTTCTCTAACATTTTGTTCAATGCCAGTGATGAAGTATTGCTTGCGCATACGCAGTCAGCCTTGGTCATTTTCTCAAGGTCGGCAAAGATGCCCTGCTTGAGCGCCAGGTCCTCTTTCAGGGCCTCGATAACGTAGTCAGTGTCCTTAACGGCCGCGGCCATGTCCTCATACATAGTGATCCTGTCGAGGCTGGCCTCCACGTCGGCTTTTGTTATAAGGCCATTCTCAGCCAGAAAATCAAGCTCGCCCTTGACGGTGTCCTTGCACGACTTTCTCATTGGCTCGTATGGCTCGTAAATATTTACAGGGTAGCCGTTCATGGCAAAAAACTCGGCAATGCCGTGACCCATGGTCCCTGCTCCTAATACTGTAATATTCTTGATCATTTGTCTACCTCTTATTTATTAAGTCCCAAGATTTCTCTTGCTTCTGCCGGAGTCGCGGCTTCATTGCCGAACTCTTCGATGACTCTCTTGGCTCTTGCTACGAACTGCGTATTGCTCTCTGCCAGCTTGCCCTTGGAGTACATAACGTTGTCCTCCATGCCGACTCTGACATTTCCGCCCAATGCGATAGTTGCGTACATAACTTCCATAGCGCTGTGGCCTACGCCGAAGGCTGACCATGTGGAACCCGGACAAAGGGCATCCATCTGCTCTTTCATGAACAAAAGGTTCTTCAGGGATCCCGGGATTCCGTTGGCGCATCCCATGCAAAGCTGGAAGTGCAGCGGTGTCTTCAAAACGCCCTTCTTTACATAATATGCGGCGTTGGCGATCATGCCCGGATCAAAGGCCTCTATCTCAGGCTTTGTTCCTGTCTCCTGGAAAAGCTTGCCGCATTCCTCCAGGAATTTAGGTGAGTTGAGGAAAAGTCCCATGTTCAACCAGTTCATTGAACCACAGTCATATGAAGCCATCTCCGGTTTCAGATTCTTGACGTGAAGCAATCTGGTCTCATCTGTAGCGTAGATGTCTCCTGATGTTGTCAGATTAAGGATAATGTCGCAATCAGGATATCTTGAATGGATCAGCTCTACAGTCTTGCGGAACTTCTTGGCATCCATAGTGCCGTTGCCCTCGTCGTCTCTCATGTGAAGATGAGCTACAGCAGCGCCGGCTTTCCAGCAATCGTAAACGTCGTCAGCGATTTCTTCCGGCGTCATAGGTACGTTAGGGTTGTTTTCTTTTTTCGGCCATGCACCTGTCACAGCCGCAGTGATAATTGTTTTCTTTGCCATTTTAAAGACCTCCGTGTTTTCTATATGTATTGTTATATTTATCATTAATGGGGGGGGTTGCGCATCGGCCAGGTGTGCTGGCCCGACCGACACGGTTTTACTTATCTTGTCTGTGGAGGACGATGTTACGTTCTTTAGACATTAATAGTAATAGCAAGACCTATGCCAAATTTTTAACAAAAGGCAGCCTGTCGGCTTTAGGCCCGTCGTTGCAAGGGTTACACGGTTTTTCAATTTCTTGTTTTCCGGCCAAAATGTGTGGTTTATGTGATAGGTATTGCATTTAGTGGTGAATTGTGTCACCATATAGATAGAGTTTAGGAAAAAATTCACCACATTACTTTTTGTACCCGGAGGAGAGCCATGAAAGACATAGATTTTAAATGCATCTGCGACAATATGATAGACGCCCTGTACGTGACCGATCACCACGGCAACACCATCTACGTCAACGACGCCTACCTGAAGCTCGGAGACCTGACGCGGGAGGAAATCATAGGTAAGAACATCATCATTCTGAACGATGAACAGGACCTGTACTCCGGCGGCGTGCTGCCTGACGTTATTAAATCCAAGAAGCGCGTTGACTGCGTGGGCACTCTGACCAGAACCAATACCAAGGTCCACATTACGGGCATTCCGATCTTCGATTCCAACGGATACATCAAATATGCCGTTGCTACGGAGAAGGATATGGAGCGGCTGGAGGAACTTGAGGACAACCTGGCCGAACTGCGCAAGGACAATTACAAAGGTAACATCGAGCTGGCTTATCTGCGCGATCAGCAGCTGGTCAACAGCGATGTAGTTGCGGAAAGCAGCTGCATGCAGGAGGCTTTTTCTATTGCCAGATCCGTTTCCAAAACCGACGTAACCGTTCTGATCACCGGTGAAAGCGGCACAGGCAAGGAGATCATCGCCGACGCCATCTACATGGCCAGCGACAGAAACGGCAAGCCTTTCATCAAACTCAACTGCAGCGCCATACCTTCGACTTTGTTAGAGTCGGAGTTGTTCGGCTACGAAGAAGGCTCCTTCACCGGCGCCAGCAAAGGCGGCAAGCCGGGCCTCTTCGAAATCGCCAACGGCGGCGTAGTGCTCCTGGACGAGATCGGCGATATGCCTCTGGATCTGCAGGTCAAACTCCTGCGTGTTCTCCAGAGCCATGAAGTTCTCCGCATCGGCGGCAAAGAGCCGATCAATCTGGACATCCGCCTCATCGCTTCTACTAATAAGGATCTGAAGGCGGCCATTAAAGACGGCACCTTCCGGGAGGATCTTTACTACCGTCTGAATGTGGTTCCTATCACTCTGGCGCCTCTGAAGGAACGCCAGGCGGACATCGAGCCTCTGGTGGAAATTTTCCTGAAGCGTTACAACAACCGCTATAATAAGAATGTCATCCTCACTCGCGGCGCCATGGTCATGATGCTGGAATATCCTTGGCCCGGCAACATCCGCGAGCTGAAAAACGTCGTGGAGCGCATGGTGGTGATAAATTTCTCCAATGTAATTGACGGCGAAATCGTCTCCCGGGTCCTGGGCCTGACTTCTGAACAAAAAGAGGCCATCAACCCGAATACGGGCACGCTGAAGGCGGCCACGGAATCTCTGGAGCGCCAGCTGATTCAGGAGGCCCTGGCCAAATACGGCAGCAAAAGGCAAGCTGCCAAGGCTCTGGGCATAGACCACTCGACGCTTATTAAGAAGTGCAAGCGGCTGGGGGTTGAATAGCTGCGGCCGGGCGCGGCCGGGGCGGCGACATGTTTTCACCCAAAACGCTGTTTTCCGCCGCCCCAGGCAGAACTTTCGCAATGCACATGCAACAAAGGATTTTTTATGCGCAAATATTTACATTTATTTACTTTTCTTCTTGTATTTTGCTTCCATTTATTGTAAAATATTGTTTATCAGTTATTATTAAACTAATTCAAAGTTACTTATCCGGCTAAAAGCCAGCTCTCCACTCTGAAAGCATGTGGATTTTCTGCCTAGAGAGGCCGAATAAGTAAGCATCAAAACATAGGCACATTGAGTAGCTATTTGCCACGATATATAATATCTTCCAGAGCGGGAGGTATATAGTTGTGAATAGCAGGCAAT
>NZ_SNXO01000058.1 GCF_004362975.1 Aminicella lysinilytica
ATGTGAAACTTGCAAGTCGCTTTGGGGTTCGTCGGCAACTACGCCCCACGTGGACTTTCACCACAGATTGACGGCATGCCCGTCATACTTAAAAATCAGAGATCCGAATTGTGATCTCTGATTTTTTATTACATTATTTTGAAAGAGCAGTATCACTCCTGGAAAGGAGATAGACGCAATACTGATTCATACTGATTCCCTCTTTCTTGGAATGCTCAGCTAATGCGCGATGCAAGCTGCGGGGTATCCTGAGTTTAAATTGTCCTGAATAATCTTCCAGGCTACCAGGTTCATATATTTCCAAACCATCCTCAAGTGCAGCCTCCAACCAGACTTTCTTAGCATCCCTGGCATTATCCACTGCAGAATCAATGGTTTCTCCGCATGTAATACACCCTGGAAGTTCTGGATAAGAAACCACATATCCGCCTTCAGTTTCATCTTCCACGATTTCCATTCGGTAATTCATAGCCATATATTCATCAAGAGTTTTCATCGTTATTCGCCTCACTCTCTACTATTTGTTTTACCAATTCAACATATCTTCTTTATGAGCTTGTCCCATTTTGACATTATAACTCCTTCTATATTATAAGTGGTATCGTATACGGTGTCAATACTATATTTGTAAGTGTATAAAAACGATAACACATAGTAGCTAATATGTCAATATTTACCAATTTAATTAACTGCAATTATTATTTCCGCATTTAGTTGCAATGCCGGAATCGGCTGTCCGTAAATATCCTGGCGAAAATCAGGCCCAGCGGCAATGCCAGAACGATCATCATTGCCTTTGTGAACCAGTAGGCGCCCATAGCAATTGACGTTACGCCGATATTGTAAAAGGCGCGGTACATATACAGGCCCGGCACCATAATAACGATCGATGGGACCGTGAGAGATATACGCGGAAAACCGATATACTTTTTCACTAAAGACGCCAGAAGGCCTGCAACCAGCGCGCCGAAGAAAGCCGCTGCAGCAGCAGGCATAGTCGTCAGATCAACAAGTTCCAGACGCAGGGTGTTGGCCACGGCGCCGATGAGGCCAGCCATAGCAGCCATTTTTCGCGGGCTGTTGAACATGATTGAGAATCCGTAGACGCCGCAGAAACTTGCCAGGACACGCAGCCCCATCAAAGTCCAGACGCCAAGTTCTAGAGGCACGAAATCCGCCGGCTGGAAGTGTATGGTCGTCGCCGTGATCCAGGCCACCAGCGTCGCCACTACGATTATCATTATGGAATACGTCATCCTCTCGATTCCGGAACGCATGTCCAGTTTGGACAAGTCGATGCCGCTGGTGATGAATGGGAATCCCGGTATAACAAAAAGCATGGCGCAGATGTATCCGGCTTCATGGGCCGGCGATACGCCAAAGAAAATTTCAAGAGCTTTGATTATGGCAACGTACACGAGACACGCCACGGCCACGCTTGCCGCCGTGCAGGCGAAGAGCTGCTCATGCATGTCATTCATTTTGCGCCGTACCCAGTTGCCGATGCCCGCGCCGAAGAAAGCGCAGCTCATCTCTATAGGCCCGCCGCCCAGGAGGAATGTAAATGCGCCGCAGGCAAGAGCCGCTGCCAGCCCCACTGAAAGCGGCGAATAGAGACCCGGCTTGTTCTGGAGTTTGTCCAGTTCAGTATGGATCTGCTCCACGGACATGGTGTTGCCCTTCTCCTCGAAGCTCGTGAGGAAATCCTCCATGAGAGCCAGTTTATGGGTGTTCACGGTGGTAGCCTTCAGGTCCAGTGTCTGAGTATCGTTGTGGCTGCCGTCCATGCAGGTATATTCAATGGAAACCAGTCCTACATCAGCCGTACACGTAACGCCGAGGACCTCAGCTATGATGTTCATGCTGTCGCGGACCCTCCAGGCGCCTGTGCCGCAGGACAGCATTATCAGTCCCACGCGGCCGATTATGGACGACTTCTCGCGAAGCTCAGCGTCCACAGCCGGCGTCTCGTTATTGCTGACAGCATAATCATGCCATGGAATGGCCATATGATGCCGGGTGAATCTCCGCCTGTTGTCCGCTCTGCGTTTTAACTTACTGCGTTTCTCTGTATGTGTCATTGAGTTTCCTTTTCCTGTTTTCACGTTATCTTACTGGTACAATGATAAAATGAGATAAGGAAAAAGTCAATCTTTTACTTTATGAATTCAGGGCATTGATAAGCCTGGCCCGTTTATGAGCCAGGCACATTTACAGTCTAACGGCTTTCACCGCCGTGGCAGTTACCGCTCATTGGGCAGGAGCCGCAGTCGCAACCGCAGGAAGTCCTGCCCGACTTTTTGTTCCTGATCATGCGGATCACCACGGCCAGCACCAGCAGAGCCAGCACTGCGCACACTACTATATTCACTGCATTTGCAATTATCCAAGCCATTTCTATACCTCCTTTTGTACAAAATGTATCCTGTCAGGCTATGCCGCCGCGCCTTGAATGGCCACATGGCCGCGCTGAGTTTTGTTCGGGTCCGGCCTGAAAAGCAGGTAGACCAATGCTGCCAGCATTACCAATGCGACTACAGTCCACGGTCCGAAGGCCACGGTGGCTGTTGCAAGGCCGCCCAGCTGATAGACCATGAGGGCAACGCAGTAGGCCAGCAGATTCTGGAAGCCAAGAGCGAACCAGAAGAATTTCCGCGAACCCATTTCCTTGGCCATGGCCGTGATTGCTGCCAGGCAAGGTGAATCGAACAGGTTGAACAGCAGAAATGCCACTGCCGCGATCGTCGTCGGGAAGAAGGCCGTGAAGGCCGTATCCATAGACCCCGTATATCCGCTGACCGCGCCCATTCCGGAGATCACGCCCATAGTCGAAACGATGGCTTCCTTAGCGGCAAAACCGCTGATGGAAGAAGCTACTGCCTGCCATGTGCCGAATCCCAGCGGAACGAATATCCACGCGATGGCGCCGCCTATGGCAGCCATGAAACTATGCTCTGTGTCCACCAGTCCCAAGGCTCCGTTTTGTACCCCGAAGCTTCCCAGGAACCACATGATCACGCAGCAGAGGAACAGCACGGTGCCGGCCTTTTTCAGGAAGGACCAGACGCGTTCCCAGACGTGGATCCCGATGCCTTTAGCCGACGGGACGTGATACTGAGGCAGTTCCATAACGAATGGCGCCGGCTCCCCTGCGAACATTTTCATTTTCTTGAGTATTATGCAGGATACGATCACCATGATCATCCCCGCGAAATATGTAAGTGGCGCCGCCCACCATGCTCCTCCCATGGTGAAGCCTGCGATGACTGCGATCACCGGCAATTTGGCGCCGCAGGGAATCAGCGTAGTAGTCATCATGGTCATTCTGCGATCCTTCTCGTTCTCTATAGTGCGGCATGCCATTATGGCCGGCACTCCGCATCCCGATGAGATCAGGAATGGAATGAAGCTTTTCCCCGAAAGTCCGAATCTGCGGAATACCCTGTCCATTATGAATGCCACTCGCGACATGTAGCCGCAGTCTTCCAGCAAAGACAGGAAGAGGAACACCAGGGCCATCTGTGGCACGAAGCTTATTGGTGCTGCCAGTCCGCCCAGTACGCCGTCCACCACCAGGGAAACGAGCCAGCCTGAGGCGCCTGCTGTAGTCAGGGCGCTTTGGGCCGCCGGCTGTATCCACGCGCCGAAGAGTGTGTCGTTGATCCAGTCCGTGAGCACGGTGCCGACAGTTGTCACCGATACAAAATAAACCATGAACATTACTATTACAAATACCGGCAGGGCCAGAAATCTGTTGGTGACAATCCTGTCGATTCTGTCTGACATGGACAAGGCGCCAGCCGGCCTCTTCCTGGTGACGCAGGCTTCGGCAATAGTCTGAATGTATGTGTATCTCTGATTTATGATGATGCTTTCCGCATCGTCATCCATTTCCTTCTCACAGTCAGCGATATGACTTTCAATATGTTCCATCAGCGAACCATCCAGGGCCAGATCGCCTATTACCTTTTCGTCTCTCTCGAAAAGTTTGACAGCAAACCATCTGAGATCATCTTTGTCTACCAGGGATTCTATAGATTCCTCTATGTGCGCTATGGCGTGCTCAACGCTGCCGTCGAACACGTGCAGAGCTTCCTTGGCCCTGTTTGCCATGGCGGCTGACTTTATCTCATTGATCAGCACCATGTCGCCTTCCCCTTTAAGAGCGCTTATAGGCACGACCTTGCATCCCAGGCGCCGGCTCAGTTTATCCAGGTCTATATCATCGCCGTTTTTCCTGACCAGATCCATCATGTTCAAAGCTACAACTATAGGTATGTTCAGTTCCATCAGCTGTGTGGTCAGGTAAAGATTCCTTTCTATATTAGTCCCGTCTATGATGTTGATTATGGCGTCATGCTTCTCCTTTACCAGATAATCTCTCGTTACTACTTCCTCCAAAGTGTATGGGGAAAGTGAATATATTCCGGGCAGATCCTGGATTATCACATCCTTCTCAACCTTCAGCCTGCCTTCCTTCTTCTCAACTGTTACTCCCGGCCAGTTTCCCACATACTGCGAGCTGCCCGTCAGTCTGTTAAAGAGAGTGGTCTTGCCGCAGTTTGGATTTCCCGCTAAAGCTATTTTCAATTCCATCCGCAATTTCTCCTTGTCCTTTACTCTACTAATATAAGTCCGGCATCTGCCTTCCTTATAGACATTTCGAATCCTCTAAGATTCAGTTCCATAGGATCCCCCAAAGGCGCCACCTTACGTACCATCACTCTGGTTCCCTTGGTCACTCCCATATCCATTATCCTTCTTCTGGTAGGTCCGACTCCCTCGATTTTCTTCACCGTGACCGTGTCGCCTACTTTTACATCTTTTAATGTGCCCATTATCTGATCTCCTCCCAGTAGTTGAAGTTATAACTTTAGTTAGTCTTATCTAACCTGTTTGCAAAAGATTTGGTTAGACTTCTCTAACCATCCTTAGTTTAACGTGTCTAA
Organism: Aminicella lysinilytica; assembly: GCF_004362975.1. Lineage (GTDB taxonomy): Bacteria > Bacillota > Clostridia > Peptostreptococcales > Anaerovoracaceae > Aminicella > Aminicella lysinilytica. The sequence goes on from NZ_SNXO01000058.1 coordinate 4,950, forward strand.
CTCCCTTTGTCAAGGGTGAATTTAATATTTTTTTCACATTCTTGTAATTTCTGTTGTAAAGTGTTAATCTATTGTTAATGATACATCGGGAGGCACATTATGGAAATTCATAAATCTACAGAAGATTACCTGGAGGCTATGCTCATTCTGAAGGAAGAGCACGGCTATATCAGATCGATCGATATCGCCGGACACCTTGGAGTCACCAAACCCAGTGTTTCCTATGCCACCAAACGCCTTCGGGAGAACGGCTACATTACTATGGATACAGACGGACTGATCACCCTGACCGACTCAGGCATGGGTATCGCATCCAGCATATACGAGCGTCATCGCCTGCTTACAGATTTTTTTGTGAGCATAGGCGTGTCACCGGAGACGGCCAGAACCGACGCCTGTAAAATAGAACACGACATAAGCGAAGAGACCTTCGACGCAATATGCAAACATTCCGGACAAAAAAGAGCTCGCTGAGAAAGCGAGCTTTTCTTTTGTTTAAATTATCGTCAGCACTTCATCGACGCCCTTTTTCTTCGGGCCTTTGCCTTCCGCCGCCCGTATGCCAACGGGCATGAGAGCCGCCACATGATAGCCTTCCTCAGAATATCCCGACAGCTTCTTCACGAGGGCCTCCACATCGTCAGCCGCGTAATTGGCGCTGGTCATCCAGCAACAGCCGTACCCCAGCTCCTCAGCCTTCAGATTGAAATTCTCCATAGCAGCGCCAACGCTGAGGCTGCCTTGTCGCGTGCGGTATTTCAGGTTGGCCAGAGTCTCCTCGTCGCCGCCGGCAGTCTTCACATAATCGTAGGAGCTCGGGTCCCACTCTCTGCCGTAAACAATGGCCAGCAGCTGGGCATCCCGGAAGAACAAAGAAACTGCCTTGCAGAGTTTGCTGAAGCGCGCGGCTTTTTCCGGGGCTGTCTCCTGCATCTTCGCACAAAGCTCAGCGTTCTTATGGCTGACTACGTTGGCGAATGCGTCGATGGCCTTCCGGTCCCTGACTATAACAAAATGCCAGTTCTGCTGATTGTCTGCAGAGGGAGCTTTATTGGCCGCGTCGACCATGGCGCGGATGTGCTCCTCCGGTATCTCCCCATCCGCGTATTTTCTGAGGCTGTGCCTCTTATCTATTGCTTTCTGTAATTCCATCTTGGCCTCCTTTATTATTATTTTTGCCGACTATGCCCGTCCAATAATAGAATGGAATGGCCGCCAGCTGCATTACTACGGAAAATGCTATGAGCCCTGTCGGCGATATGTCGTAGAGGGCCCCCATGAGCCAGCTTCCTATGAACCAGCAGACGCCGAATGACGTCTGGAAAATGCCGAATCCAGAGGATCTGTTTTGTTTGGGAACGATGTCCGTCACCACGGCTTTCAGGATGGATTCCTGCGCGCCCATGCCGATGCCCCAAAGAGCCACGCCCAGGAACAGAGCCCACTGTGAGTCCATGCCGAAAATGAATATGGCGAAGGGTGCCGAGCACAGCGTCGAAACCATCAGTGACCGCAGGCCGTACTTGTCGTAAAGCCACCCGAAGAACAAAGCCGACACGGCGTCGACTGCCATGGCGCCGGCGTATAGCAGGGACAGGGTGTCCGTCGGTATCAGGCCGGTTTTCATGGTGTGCATGGTGATGAGTGAAAAATCCACAAAGCCTGCGCCGAAGAATGATATGCCGACTACGTATATTATGAAACGGCGGTTCATATGGAAAGGTTCCGACGTTTCCTGAACTTTTTCGAATTTGTCCGGCTCCGGGTAGCGGGCTTTGGCAACAAAAAGTAATATGATGGTTGCTGCCGCCGGTACTCCCAGGAGCAGGAAGCAGATCTTATATACATTGAAGATGTCTGTGCTGTTTTTCAGAAGCACTACCAGGAACAGCATGACCGGTCCCAGGAATGCTCCCAGCTGATCCAGAAATTCCTGAATGGCGAAGCTCTTGCCTGTGCCCGTCTGAGTGGCAGCGAAGGAAAGTATCGTATCCTTGGCCGGTTTCTTGACGGCTTTTCCAAATCGTTGAATTACGATGAGAAAGCAGGCAACTACCCATCCGCCATTTGGCACCAGTGCCAGAGCCGGAATAGCCGCACAGTCTATAACGTAGCCTACGATAGTCATAGGCCAGTACTTTTTAGTTCGATCCGTAAGCTTGCCGGTGATTATCCTCAGTGAATATCCGATGAATTCTCCCAGTCCAGACACGAAGCCGATGGCCGCCGCCGATGCTCCGGCCAGACTCAAATAGGCGCCCATGATGCTGGCCGCCCCTTCGTGGGTCATGTCAGAGAAAAGGCTGACAATACCCATCAGCAATATGAATGAAAATGCCGCTTTTTTAACTTTATCGTTTTTCTTATCCATAGAGACTATGATACACCATTAGAAGAGGCAATGCAATGGGACGGGGTGCGCAGGGTAAAAGTTACGGGCAATTATTTGTGAGGTATTAGCAGGGCCTAAATGGACCTGTCCCTCTCTGTTTGAGCTTGCACTTGACTATAACACGACAAGGGTATATAATTCGTATTACAAGTAATACATTTATATATTTGGAGGTGATAACGATATGAGTACCATATCCCTGAGAGTTTCTGAAGATGAAGCTAATCTAATAAAAGAATATACGAATGCGAATGGACTTAATATGTCGTCTTTCATTAGAGATTTAGTTCTTGATAAAATCGAAGACGATCTTAACCTCGATGAGGAACGAATATTAAACGCAAAGCAACGCATCGACCGAGAAAAAGCTTTTGATCATACTGAAGTATGGGAAAGGCTTAAGGTATAATGTATCAGATCAAAATTTTAGAAAGTGTTGAAAAGGAACTTTCAAAAATGGACAAACAAACAGTTCGCATCATAAAGAACTGGATAGTCAAGAACCTGGTCGACACTGATGATCCGCGTAATAAAGGAAAAGCCTTAACTGGCAACCTGAAAGGTATATGGAGATACAGGATCGGGGACTACAGGCTCTTTGCCACTATAGAGGACGAGATCATGACCGTATTTCTATTCGAAATAGGCCATAGGCGAGATGTTTACAAGTGATAAAACTTATGGGAAGCGAACTCATGTGGATTCCCCTTGGTTTTTTAACTGACTAACACGACCACGAGTTTTCAAAGGAATCACAGTCACAAACAAAACTTGTTTTACAGTAAAATGCTAAAACAAGCAGTCAGTTGTCCTGAGAATTTCAAATACTGGGCATAACATCAGAAGCGCAAATATTTCGTGGACAAATTATGGTGTAATTTCATTAGATGAGAATTCTTAAAGAATCAGTCTGAAAAGGCCAGGTAACTGTACCGCGCACGTATTGGGCTGATACCTAGAACGATAGTGCGGATTTTTTGTTATTGTAAACCAAAATCGCACGTATTGGCCTGATTCAAGATGTCAAGGTGCGCCCTGCTAGGCATAGTATCCATAATTGGAAATATGTGTTATCTAATTAGACCTTAAACGCACTTTTTCCCCTCTGCAGCAGCTGATAAGTGCGAGGGCAGGTCAAGTCCATATTTGTGTGTAAATTCACTTTCAAGCATATATCAAACTACCTTTATGCTGCTTTAAGCATTTTCTGTTGTTTCTCTGCTAT
>NZ_SNXO01000059.1 GCF_004362975.1 Aminicella lysinilytica
TCAGTTGTTTAGATTATTATATGAATTGAACCGCCCAGTGCCGAACGGCATGCTGGGTGGTGTGAGAGGGGCTACTGTTAGCCCCTACTCGATTATTGCGTGGAAAGGAGGCGTATGATATGCCGGATATACGTACAAGACAGGTGAATAAAGGAACCATCAAGTCTCTCGACAAGGTAGCGACTTCTGCAGACCGTATGCGAGCGACGTATACCAAGACAAAGGAACGAACGGAGTCTATGCGCGAAAGCGATGATAATTCGCCTGCTTCATATGCAACAGAACGGATATCAAATGCGATGGACACCGGATCGAGGGAGAGCATCTCGGTTTCGGAGAAAGCCACCAGAGTATTGGTATCTAACGCCAAGGTGAAGATAAAGGAAAGAAGAATCAGCAATGGCTATTCCGCAACGGCAGAAGCATCTGTAAAAACCGCCGAAGAGACCGCCACAATCAAGACGCGAGGCTTTGCGAATAAGAGGCAGATGACACGGCGTATAAGCAATGCAAAGGCCACGAATGCTACTAGACAATATGCAAACGATATGCTTGTACTCACTGCTGAGGAACGTATGCGAAAGGCAGCCAAGGAAGTTGCTAAGGAAACAAAAAACGCTGTCAGAGTTTCAGCCAAAGCCATCAAAGTGGCCATAGCAAGTACGGAATCGCTTGTCAAGGCTATCACCGCCGGAGGCTGGATCACCATAATTGCAATAGTTGTATGCTGCCTTTTCGGGGCGGCTTTTTATATGTTTGGCGATGAGAGCTCTGGCAATTATACGCCCGTAAGCGCCCAAGTCGAGGCCTACTCGGCGGTAATTGGGGAGTATGCGGACAAGTACGGCATAGGCGAATACGCGGAGCTCATTAAAGCTGTTATGATGCAGGAGTCTGGTGGCAAAGGCAAAGATCCGATGCAGGCTTCGGAAAGTGGCTATAACAAAAAGTATCCTCGTAAGCCGGGAAGTATCAGGGACCCGGAGTATTCGATCTCATGCGGAGTCCAGAAGGTTGTGGCCAGTCTGAAGGCATCTAAGTGCAAAAGTCCTTTGGATATGAGTCGCATACGTCTGGCTTTGCAGGGCTACAACTTTGGCAATGACTATATCTCCTGGGCAATAAAACGTGATGGAGGCTACACAGTGGAGAACGCTTTGATATTCTCTGATCAGCAGGCAAAAAAGCATGGCTGGACATTTTACGGTGACAAGCAATATCCGGCTCACGTCCTAAGGTATTACCCTTATGGTAGCTACAATTATGGCGTTGGCAACGGCGTAATCACCAAGGTGGCCACCCAGCAACTTGGCAACAAAGGTGGCCACAAATTCTGGAGTTGGTATGGGTTCAATGGCAGAGTAGAATGGTGCGCTTGCTTCGTTTCCTGGTGCGCAAACCAGTGCGGTTATATTAAAAGCGGCACTATCACTAAGTTCGCCGCCGTCCAGTCTGGCATCAGTTGGTTCAAATCAAAAGGCCAGTGGCAAAGACCTGGCTATAGACCGAAGTCCGGCGATATAATCTTCTTCGATTGGGACGGAGACAACAACGCTGATCATGTAGGCATAGTGAAAAGTTGTAATGGAAGGACAATTACGACCATTGAAGGCAATAGTGGTGATATATGCCGGAGAAGGACATATACGGTCGGAGGTGCTGTGATTTATGGATATGGGGTGCCTAAATACTAAAATGAAGTCCTTGAAGGACTTCATACATGCATCTTTTGGATAGTGTAAAATAGTTGTTGGTAATATAGATAATAGAATAGAGATCAGTTTCTGTGTTAAAATAGAATTCTAAACAAACAAACAACAGAAAGGAATGATCTCTATGCCTAACAGTATATACCAAATCACAGAAAATTTCATTAAGAAAGTTCAGGAAGTCACATTTAGTGCTGAATTAAGCAGTCTGGATGATCTGACAACGGATCTTCAAAAAGTAAGCAACGAGTTCTGCAAAAAAATGACTGAAGCGGCTTTGAAGGAACTTTTGGAACGAATAGCATAATAATTGAATTTATGGTATAATCCCAAATGTACCCATTTAAATATAACTGATTGATAATTTTTGACAATAAGTGATATGCATATGGAAAGGCGTTACTATGGGAATAATATATTCAGATATACCACCATTGGCAGTTAAAGATAATGAACGTATTTTTGACGAATACTTTGCGGGAAAAATGCAAAATGCAGATGAAGTGGTAATAACGGTTGGCTATGCATCTAAAGATTCATTGATAGAATTAGATCGTTGTGTTAGAAAGACGAATGTAAATAAAGTAATACTGGTTTTAGGAATGTACTGTATAGAAGGCTTTCCTGAGAGCATTTATAATGTTGCAACAACTTTGAATAAAGCGTGGAAAAAGGATGGAATTGGTGAAATACGAGCAACACAGTCGATGAAATACCATGGTAAAGTATACGTATTCTATAATGATGGAATTCCATTTTCGGCAATTATGGGATCTCATAATTTAGGGGCGTTGGTTAAAAATGCAAATAATAGACGTCAATATGAAGTGTCTTGGTTTACAGAAGATATAAAAGAATGTTGTGAAATATCACGTCATGTACAAGGTGTTGTTAAGGAACCTGTTTCTTGCCCATTGCAAGAAGTTTCTAATATTACAATCATTCATGAAGAAAATAGAAAACTAGATGGAGTTGAAGGAACAATACGAGTATCCACTGCGGATGTTGAATCAGCAAAATTATCACAAACAAATATTAGTTTTGAAATACCGTTGAAAGTTCCAGGTATACCGGGTAGCAGCAACGATTTCATGAAATCTAACATTAATAAATGCTATGCTAAGGGAAGATTAAATGCAAAGTCTGGCGTAGTAACCGAGCGTGGTTGGTGGGAAACGGAGATCATTGTTTCAAAAATAATCACCGGTAAAGAAAATTATCCTGAGAAAAATGTTCCTTTCTATGTAATTACGGATGATGGATGGAAATTTCTAATGCATGTGTCCGGGGATTATAGTAAGAACTTTGAATCGGATGGTGATTTGAAAATTTTAGGGTATTGGCTAAAGGGAAGACTAGTTGTGGCAGGAGTTGTAGAGCCTGTTGATAGCCCGTCGGCAGATCTGAGACTTATGAATAGAGATTTTGAGGATATTTATAGTAATTGTAAAGGCGTTATTTCATACCAAAAATTGTTGGAATATGGGAGGACTTCAGTTTCATTGACAAAAACCATAAACCAATTGGCAGATGAGTATGGAAATATCAGAGATGTTTGGGTACTTTCGTTTTTACCACAAGATGTAAGATAAAGGTAAGGGAGAATTATGCGACGCAAGAAATACTTAGAGGCATATATTGACGAAATATGTTTGAGAGGAAAAAATGAAATGGCGCAGTCGATAAGTAAAACTGCATCAGCATTTAAAAGCGACAATCTGGAATCATTTACTTTTGCAGAGCATGAGGTTGGATTGTTGTTTGGAAATGTTCAGGCCGGTAAAACAGCGCAGATGTTTGGAATAATTTGCTCAGCCGCAGATGCATCGTTTCCACTATTTATTATATTGACAACAGATAATGTTGCATTGCAGCGGCAAACTTTTGAAAGAGTACAGGCTGATCTTGATCGATGCGGGTTTTGCATATGCAACGAAAGAGATAAACAAAAATTTATTGATAATGCGCTCACAAAACCAGTGATTATTGTTCTCAAAAAAAATTCCAGAGTCCTATTACAGTGGTATAATACTTTGTTTGCATCTTCGTTTGTTAAGGGTAATGCGTTGTTTGTTGTGGATGATGAAGCAGATGCAGCATCGCTAAATACTTTGGTTAATAAAAAAAGGGTATCAACAATTAACAGACGGCTAATGGGCATAAGAGACGCATCTATTGGGAGTATGTATTTACAAGTAACCGGAACACCACAAGCGTTACTTTTACAATCCTCAATGTCAGCGTTTAAGCCAGCATTTATGTGCTATTTTGAGCCTGGAGAAGGATATCTTGGAGGAGATTTCTTTTTTGATTATGATGAAAAGAATAACACTTGCGTCAATTTCATAGATATGTATTCGGATGATATTACAAATGATGGACTATATTTGGCTTTGGTACATCATTTGGTTGCTTCGGCACAATTGATTTTAAGCGGAGAAAAAGTATGCAATTTTGTCATACATCCGGGTATAAGAAAAGCGTCACACAACATAGCGAGAGAGGAAATCAAAAATAGAATCGAGTATTTGAAATCAACCATATGTGATGAAGATGCAGTAGATGCCCTTAAAGTAATGTATAATAAGACTGTTCCGGAGAATACTGTGCAACATAATTTCCCAGAGATATATGCAAAGATAAAAGATATAATTACTGGCAAGGAAATGAAAATCCTTGTTATGAATGGGGATACAAACGTTGGTGAAGAAGAGTATAGTACTGGGTCTAATATTATAATAGGTGGTACTGTCTTAGGAAGAGGCGTAACATTTCCTAAATTGCAAACGCTGTATTATACTAGAACTGCAAAAAAACCTCAGGCAGATACAATGTGGCAGCATTCAAGAATGTTTGGATATGATAGGGACCCTGGCTTAATGGCTCTTTTTATCACAAAGCACTTATATAAATTATTTTCGAATATTAATGCTACAAACGATTCGATAATTTCACAGGCAGAAGCGGGGATAGAAAAGATTCAGTTATACTACCCAGAGGGGATTAATCCTACAAGGAGAAATGTTGTGGATCTTGACTTAACTGATTTGATTGCAGGTGGGACAAATTATTTCCCTGATGATCCCGATAATACTGATATCATAAAGTTAGATGCGATATTGAACCAATTTATTGAAGATAACTATTACCTAGTTGGATTGAAGCTAATATTACAGATATTGGATTATGTGGTTCCATCAGATGATTTTTCGCTTGATGCTTTTAAAAATGTCATTACTACAAAAATAGCGGAAAATGCGTTTGAACAAGGGGTTTTAATAGTAAGACCTGGAAGACAGGTAACCCAGGGAACAGGATCATTGCTGTCACCTAATGATAGAGAATTGGGAAGTGAATTTAATAAGAGTGTTGTTTTAACTATGTATGAGATCAAAGGAGATTTAGGATGGAGACATAATCGAATTTGGGTTCCAAATATAAAATTGCCAGAGTTCATTAACTATTATGATGTAAGGTAATTTGTATTAATTATAGTAAATGGCATTTAATTTGTAAAAATTATTGCGGCGCGCCGCAATTTCTGCTATTATAATTATATTATAATATAGCGGAAGGTGTTTTTATGAAAAAAATAAGTACATGCGCATCGTTTTTTGCGGGAGTCGGTGGAATAGATCTAGGCTTTGAATCAACAGGTAGATTTAAAACAATATATGCAAATGAATATGATCCAAGCCCAGTGACTACTTTTCGGCAGAACTTTAAAGATGCAAATATTGAATGTAAAGATATTAAAGATGTTGAGCCTGATGATTTCCAAAATGTAGATGTAATGATGGCGGGTTTTCCTTGTCAGGCATTTTCGATAGCTGGATATAGGAAGGGCTTTGAAGATGAAAAAGGGAGAGGAACGTTATTTTTCGAATTTCTTAGACTTGTAAAGGCAAAAAATCCAAGAGTGGTTTTCTTGGAAAATGTTAAGAATTTAATTAGTCATAACGGAGGTAATACTTTTAGAGTTATACGAGAAGCTTTGGAAGATGCAGGGTATAAAGTAATATATCGTGTGATGAACGCCATGGAATATGGTAATACACCCCAAAATCGTGAAAGAATATATATTTTAGGGTTTAGATTTGAGGCGGATTATCGTAATTTCAAATTTCCGGATCCCATACCATTAACACGAAAGATTACTGATATTATTGATTTTCAGCATCCAGTAGCGGAAAAGTACTATTATACTCCGGGGAAATACAAGGGAGATATATATGAAAGACTGAATGATGAAATGGATGATCCGGATACTGTTTATCAATGGCGGAGAGTATACGTAAGAAAAAATCAAAGCAATGTAGTGCCTACTTTGACTGCTAACATGGGGGAAGGCGGACACAATGTGCCATTAGTAAGGGTCCCGAGTGGGATAAGGAAGCTGACGCCAAAAGAATGCTTTAATGCACAAGGATTTCCAAACGATTTTTGTTTACCCGAAGGCCTGAAGGATTCAAAGTTATATAAGCAAGCAGGGAATTCAGTGTGTGAAGCTGTAATTGAACGGATTGCAGAAAAAATAGCGTATGCATTAGATGAGAATGTTGCGAGTAGAATAGTGTGTCCTAGTTGTGACAAAGAAATTGAGTTGGAAAGCACAAATACAATTTGTTACTGTCCATTTTGCGGACATAGAATTCAGGAATAATGCATATGAAAGCGAATGGTATCATGTATATCAAATGGTGTACCATAAGGCTTTGGCTTAAAAAAAAACATTGCAAAGGGGTTGGTAGTGTTGGATGATCATACACTTGAACAACGAAGTTATAATATGTCCAAAATAAAACGTAAAGACACGAAACCGGAGTTAATAGTTAGGAAGTACCTTTTTTCAAAGGGACTGAGATATAGAATTGATGATAAGCGGTATCCGGGCCGTCCGGATTTGGTTTTGCCTAAATACAAGACGGTCATTTATGTAAACGGGTGCTTTTGGCATCATCATAACTGTAAATATTTTGTTTGGCCTAAAAGCAATATTGAATATTGGCGGGAAAAAATTGAAAAGAATGTTAGCCGGGATACTTTGAATTACAATAAAATGAAGGACATGGGCTGGTCGGTAATTATTATATGGGAATGCCAGTTAAAGAAAGATAAGCGTGAGGAAACATTAGATGAATTATTTCGAGAGATAGTAAATACAAATGGTAGCTATTCAAGTGAGGTGAAATTAGGGAGTACAGGCGTTCTCTTGGATTAACTACATAGGCAGTCCAAGAGAATGTCCGCCCTCCTCTCGATTATTATTTTAAAATAGTGATTTTTGTTTGTCTGTTTTTAGTTTCGATTTCTGCTATGAAGTCTGGGGTGAGCCCGTTTGGCTTAATAATTTTTCTTTCGATGCTAAACCTAGGGCGTCTGCCTGCCGTGGCTTGCTCTTCGAATGTTTCGCCTTTCTTTACTTCAATTTTTTCAATATCTTTGCGTGAGAGTTTTAAATTATAAATTTCAATGCACCTGTCCTTGCGCACGTATTTGCAAAAAACCAAATTGGAAAATTCTTCGGTTGGCGAAAACGAAGATAAATCAGTATCCTTCGCGCTGGTTGCTTTGATCTCAATAATATTTCCCTTAGAGTCTTTAGCATCACCAGAGTTAGACAGTTCTCGTGTTAAATTCAAAGCGCAACTTGCGATCATTTCAGACAGCACTGATGGGAAATTCGCGCCACGTGAATGCAAGTCATTTCTAAGCATGTTATCTAATTGCTCCCAATAAGTAAAACACCTAGCAGCAGTATCTAATAGCATGTTCTGATCAGCATTAAGTTTTATCGGTTTTATAGGCATATTACCAGCTCCTTTCAAATATATGCACCATTATTATATCACATAAATAATAACAAATGGGTTGATTTGGGAATTACACCTAATGATTATTCGGATTTGATTATTGGAGTTAGCTAATGCAGACGATGGAACAACAACATAGGGATAAAGATATTCAGGAATACAGAACAAGACATAATAGACAAATTTGAATGTATATGTCAACTGAAAAATGGTCCACAATCTGATTGAAAAATGGTCCACTAAACCAGCCACTCTTTTGTGTCCTTTATCCTGTAACTATCGCC
>NZ_SNXO01000060.1 GCF_004362975.1 Aminicella lysinilytica
CTCGGCGCACTCACTGTTCGACAGTTCCCTGAACTGTCTCTCGACGTTCGTGCCTGCGGAGTTCGACTCTCCTCGTCTCCTATCAGACATGACAAAACCCGCCATAAGGCGGGCTTTGATGTCTGGTGGAGATGAGGAGAGTCGAACTCCTGTCCGAAAATATTTCCACATCACTTTCTCCGAGCGCATATGATGTTTTGAATTTCGCTTTTCCGGGCGCCCGTCAGCAGGCTCAAGGAATTGCTATCTCGTTGGTCCCTTACAGTACCGAGAACTCCTGCAAGGTTTTCCTGTATAATCGATGCCAGGTCTTCAGTCTACAGGTAAGCTGAAGGTGACACGCGCGCTGCTTACGCAGCTAATGCGAAATTATTATTATTATTTTTAGCGTTTATATTTAAAACGGCCACTTTTAACGTAGACTTGGCGACTACGGCTCGCTTATGATACTTCTATACCCCCGTCGAAACCTTTACACCCCCATATAAAATATGTTTTGTGCTATAACTTGTACTAGTATTATACACTATTTTCACAAAAAAGAAACATTTATTCTTTTGCCGCTATGGCGTAATACAGCGAAAATTTCAAACATAACTTGTTCATATGATAACCTCTCTTCCATTTCTATATTCATATTATACTACATAGATAAGAGCAAGTATGTGACAAAACCCGCCATAAGGCGGGCTTTGATTGATTGTGAAAGTGAGTAGATGATTTGTTAAATATGCACTCCGATACTCCGAATATGCATGCCGATCTGTCGCATGTCGAGTTTGGCGCATATGACTTTTATGATAAAAGGCGAAAAAAGATGTCGTTTTTCTGAATTTGCTGCCGCCGCTTGTACAAAATGAACTCTGCAGCGTAATAAACTGGCAAATCGACCGGTCGACTGTCCTTCATGACGGTCGGCGCCGGTCTTATGATAATCATAGGATAACTTATCATGTATAATTGCTGTATAAAAATACAGCTTTTGTCTTATGAAGCGAAATATAGCCATCGCTCTGAAAAATTTCAGAAAAATGATGGTGAAAATCGCGATTTATCATAAAACACATATTGCGGCGCCCAACCGGAAGCCCAGCCGCCCAGAAGCCCAGCCGGAAGCCCAACCGGAAGCCAGCAAGCCGGCCGACCAGCAAATGGTTGACCTTTCCTGCAGAAGGTATATAATTAAAGATAGCGTTAATATTTTCACAAGAAAAGGAGCAGTAATTCAAATGATCGATTTTAACGAAGAGTATAAGAAGAAACTGAAGACGCCGGAAGAGGCAGTGCAGCTCATTCAGAGCGGCGACTGGATCGAGTACGGCCAGACAGCTAGCTTTGCGCCGGCCTGCGACAAGGCTTTGGCTAAGCGCATCGACGAGCTTGAGGACATCAAGATCTGGTGCGCCATTGCGCCGATCATCCCGGAAGCCGTTCAGGCTGACACGGAGCACCGAACTTTCATATATAATACCTGGCACGCATCGGGGGCCGAGCGCCACGGCATCGACCAAGGCGCGGGATACTTCTCGCCGCAGCTTTACAGAGATCAAGGTTCCTACTACGAGCGTGGCTACGCCAAATGCAATGTGGTCATGATTTCCGTTCCGCCTATGGATCGCCACGGCAATTTCAACCTTTCCCTGAACAACAGCTGCATGCAGGAAGCTTTTGATGCCGCCGACAGAATAATTCTGGAAGTCATCGAAGACAAGCCTACCGTTTTCGGAATGGAAAGAGATCATATAAATATCAGAGATGTGGACGCCGTAGTCGAAGGTCACGGCCATACTTCAACATTCCCGATTCCAGCCATCACAGAAGCCGACGAGAAAATCGCCAAGATCGTCTTCCCATTTATCGAAGACGGCGACACGGTTCAGCTTGGTATCGGCGGTATGCCTAACGCCATCGGTTCCATGATCGCAAATTCCGACCTGAAGAATCTGGGTATGCACACGGAACTTATGAGCGACGGCTATCTGGATCTGTACAGATCAGGCGTCATGAACGACAGCGCCAAGCCTGTCTTCCGCGGCAAAGGAATCTACTCGGTATGCGTTGGCAGCCGTGATCTCTATGATTTCATGGACTATAATCAGGGCATGCTTTCTATGCCTATGGCAAAAGTCAACGACCCATGGCTCATCAAAGAGCTGGATCACTTCATTTCCATCAACGGTTGCATCGCCACGGATCTTTACACGGTCAGGTATGCTCGGAAAGCGTTGGCACCAGACAGATAAGCGGAACCGGCGGCCAGTTGGATTTTGTTACTGGGGCTTACCTGGCAGACCACGGCAGGTCATTCCTGACAATGCCTGCTGAATTCACAGATAAAAACGGCAACAAACGGTCGACTATCAAGGCCAAGTTCACCGACGGCGACATCATCACGACGCCGAGATCCCAGACTCAGTACATCGCCACAGAATACGGCGTTGCATTCATGTCCGGCAAAACCACCTGGCAGCGGGCCGAATCGCTGATCAACATCGCGGCCCCTCAGTACAGAGAAGAACTCATCAAGGCTGCCGATGAGCAGCACATCTGGCGCAAATCGAATCAGCGCTAAGTCGGATCGCCGAGGCAGGCGCTTGGCATAGCTGATGCGCAATCGTCCATCACGGGCAAAAAAATAACGGCGACCGATATCGCAGGATAACTCCCTGCGGGCGGCCGCCATTTTTAATACAGTTTATCTGCGCTTCATGGCCTGTTCCATCTTACGGTTGGCGTCCTTACGGGCCAGGTCCTCACGCTTGTCGTAGTTTTTCTTGCCGCGGGCTATGGCGATCTGGAGTTTGCAAAGGCCCTTTTCATTTATATACATGTTCAAAGGGATTATTGTCAGTCCCTGCAATGTCGTAGCGCCAATGAGTTTGCGGATTTCTTTCTTATGCAGAAGGAGTTTACGCGGGCGCAAAGGATCCACGTTGAAGCGGTTTCCCTGTTCGTAGGGGCTGATGTTCATGCCATAAATAATAAGCTCGCCATTTTCGATCTTGGCGTAGCTTTCCTTGATACTTACCTTGCCGGCACGGATGGATTTGATCTCCGTGCCCGTAAGGACAATGCCCGCTTCATAAGTATCTTCTATAAAATAATCATGCCGGGCTTTCTTATTATTTGCTACTAGTTTTCTATCTTTCTTTGCCATTTCTCTATCCTTAGTCTGCGCGGCACCCATACTGTCTGCCGACGCCCGCGTTTGCGTTATATGCTCTTTATCTTTCCCGCTTTATTGAATGGGTAAAATCTGAAGATCACCTTACCCTTGATAAGACTTGATGACACGCAGCCAACGCTGCTGAACCTGCTGTCTGTACTGTGCTGCCTGTTATCACCCATGCAGAAATATTCGCCTTCCGGCACAGTGACTGATATGTCTCCCGCCGTGTAGCGATCTTCCGTGTAATAATCCGATTGCTGCTTGCCGTTAACGTAAACATCGCCGTTCTTAATAACGACTTTATCACCGGGCAGGCCGATGACACGCTTGATAAGCAGCTCTTTGTCCCCTTTGAAGCTGACCAGGCTGGACTGGAAGACCACCACATCTCCACGCTTAGGCGAAGACTTGGCGTAGGCCTCTTTGCTCAGGAGCAGGTAGTCCTTCTCGTGGAAATTCGGCTGCATGGAAATTCCGAAGACCCGGGTCGGCTCATAAAACTGCATTATTATGAAGACTATCACAAATGCTACCGTTACATCCTTAACTATTTCCTTCATTGCTCTTTCCTCATTTATTATACGGGTTCTTGATGGTCCCGAACTTGTTGAACGGGAAGGCTCGGAAGACCACTTTCCCCACTACTTTGCTTTCGCTGACACAGCCAACTTCTTCATAGCGGCTGTCGATGCTCACGTCGCGGTTGTCGCCCATGCAGAAGAGTTTCCCCTTCGGCACGGTCAGGCCGTCGATACTGCCGATAGTCTCGCCGCTCATGGTGTAGGACTGATCGTCCTCCTTGCCGTTGATATAGACTTTACCGTCCTTGATGTCGATAACGTCGCCCGGCACTCCGATGACGCGCTTGATGAGCAGTTTCTTCTTACCCGTTTCTGTCAGTAGATTGGATTTGAAGACGATTACATCGCCCTTCTTAGGCGTCTTGTCAAACTTGTAGGCCATCTTATTGATGAACAGATAATTGTTCGCATAAAAGTTAGGTTCCATAGAACTTTCCTTGACGATGGTCGGTTTGATGAACTGCACGATGACCACCGCGATTATTACTGCAATTACAATATCTCTTATCCACTCCATTGCTACTTTCTTCTTGTCTATCGGTGCCTTTTCTTTAACTTCTGTTGGATTTTCCATTCTCTGTTTTCCCCTCTATTCTGAACGATGATTGCTGTATTAGTCAAATAATTCGTTTTTTATCTTCATAAAATTCTCAGGCGGGTCGGCTGTTATGACCTTGCCATTGAGATATTCGTAACCCTCGGGACAGCCGTCAAACTTCAGTTTGTATGCATGAAGCAACTGTGTCGTCAGGCCGAAACGCCTCTTCATATTCTTATTCACAGTCCGGTTGCCGTACTTGACGTCGCCGATGACCGGATGCCCGCAGCTGGCCAGATGCACGCGTATCTGGTGGGTCCGCCCCGTGACAAGCTCGACCTCCAGCAAAGTAAAGTCACCCTTTGTGCGCAAAGGTCTGGCTATGGTTTCCATGACTTTCCCGCCGTCTGTGGCAATGCTTACGCGGTTGGCCTCCTGGTCCTTGGTCATCTGATCACGCAGGTGCAAAGTCTCGCTGACGCGGCCGCAGACGATGGTCATGTAATATTTGCTGACCATGTCCCGCTGGCGCAGGGCCTTATTAAAGGTCTGCAGGGTCTTATAGTTTTTACAAAATATGACCAGTCCGGTGGTGTTTCTATCCAAGCGGTTTACAGGCGCAGGCGCAAATGTCATCTCGGCCCGCGGATCGTAGTCGCCCTTTTCTATGAGGTAATCTATGACCTGATTGGTCAGGTGATTTTTCTTCTCGGTCTTGTCGCCGTGAGTCAGCAGCCCGAAGGGCTTGTCGGCCACCAGAATATTCTCGTCCTCGTAGGCGATGCCAAACTGGCGCTTGGCTCTGACCCGCCGACGCTCCTTGCGTAGGTCCGCAAGTTCCTCATCGGAAATGTACAGAGACAACTCATCGCCGGCCTGAAGTATGTGTTCCTCTTTCGCCCGCTTGCCGTTGACCTTCACATCCTTGCGAATGGCCTTATATATGAAACTCAGCGACGCCTTAGGAAGATATTTCCTCAGGAACTTGTCCAAACGCTGATTTTCCTCGTTTTCGCCTATTACCACCTTTATCATGGTTAATATTATACAACAGACACTGCGTTAAATCAAAACTAATTGAGGTTTTAGGCAAAGTATGTTAGAATATTTGGAGTTGAAAAGATAGAAACAGGAGGGATTAGATGAAAAAAAGGGATTTTAAGGATTTCCTTTACGATACTAATGATATCTGGTTGGCAATTGCGATCCTGGTGATCGCGGCCCTGATTATAATATGGCGCATAGACGTTATAATGGATTATCCCAAGACTCTGGACAAGAGTTCTGGCACGGTAACGACAACTCAGGAAAAGGCTTCAACTTCTACTGATAAATCTTCTAAGAGCGATTCCAAGACAGAGTCCAAGACAGAATCTAAGTCGTCAGCCGAAACTACGGCCACCCTTTGGAAGGATGGTAAACTGACGAAGGACGTTAAGGTCAAGGTCGCCAGTGGTTCAGTAACAGGAGCAGTCAACAGTCTGGTAGACGTCAAACTGTTCAGCAGTTATTCGGATTTCAAGAAGGCATGTAAGGCCGCTGGTGCCAAGCCATCCAAGATCAAGACGGGAACCTTTACTTTTAAGAAAGGCAGTACCAAGAAGTCTATAGCTAAGCAAGTTACGAAGTAGCAGCCGAAGGCCCGTGAGTCTGGCTGCATTAATTATTACATATAACAGAACGGAGGAACGAAAATGGCACTGGTTACTACAACTGAAATGTTTAAGAAGGCGCTCAACAGTGATTACGCTATCGGCGCTTTCAACGTTAATAATATGGAGATAATCCAGGGGATCGTCGACGCCGGTCAGGCTGAGAACGCCCCGCTGATTCTCCAGGTTTCTGCCGGAGCGAGGAAGTACGCCAAGCCGGTTTATCTGGTAAAGCTGGTGGAAGCGGCCGTTGAGGATACAGGCGTTGATCTGGCTCTCCATCTGGACCACGGCGCAGATTTCGAGATCTGCAAAAGCTGTGTGGACGGAGGCTTCACATCGGTAATGTACGATGGCTCCAAGCATCCTTTCGAGGAAAATATTCGTATAACAAAACAGGTCGTGGAGTATGCTCACGCTCACGGCGTAGTTGTGGAGGCTGAGCTAGGCAAACTGTCCGGCGTCGAAGACGCCGTCCATGTTGATGCTCGCGAGGCTTCTTTCACGGTTCCTGAGGAAGCGGCTGAATTCGTTGAAAAGACAGGCGTTGACTCTCTGGCCGTAGCTATCGGCACTAGTCACGGCGCATATAAGTTCAAAGGTACGCCTTATCTGGATTTCGAACGTCTGAAGACTATCCATTCGCTGATTCCTGACACGCCACTGGTTCTCCACGGAGCGTCGACTGTAATGAAGGAATTCGTCGACAGATGTAATGAATATGGCGGCGACATACCGGGCGCTCAGGGCGTTCCTGAGGATATGATCCGCGAAGCTGTCAAACACGGCGTGTGCAAAGTAAACATCGATACTGACCTGCGTCTGGCCATGACTGCTGAAGTCAGACGAGTTCTGGTGGAAAATCCTGCCGAATTCGACCCGCGTAAATATCTGGGTCCCGGCCGCGATGCCATCACTCGCATGGTTCGCCACAAGATCAAAGATGTACTCAACGCGACTAACAGACGCTAAGGCTGTAATATGTGCGGCATGACCACGGTCATGCCGTATTTTATTGGGCCTAGCAGCGGTTCTCATTCCTCAGTATCCGCTCCCAATCCAATTTGTTCCGGCCCAAATTCGGGCCAAATATGCATCGTCGCTGGCTATACTACCGGCCCGTCAATTGTCTCCCGGTACAGATAGGGTACTGTTCCATCAATGGTACCTTTATGCATAGGTCTATGCATAGCTGCTAATCTGTGCATAACTGTGCAATCGCAACGGTTATATGATATGGCATATCCGGAACGATTCCCTGATCCGGTCGAGTTAGCACAACGAAAATGTGTTTGGAGAACATTCTGGCATTCGGAAGTTGTGAGTATCATAGTTTGGGTGAAAAGTCCTCCGCGCACGTCTTGGCTCAATATCCGGAACGATAGTGCGAATTATATATTATTGTAAACCAAATTCGCACGTATTGGACTGATTCAAGATGTCAAGGTGCGCCCTGCTAGGCATGTTATCCATAATTGGAAATTTATGTTATCTGATTAGACCTTAAACGCACTTTTCCCCCTCTACAGCAGCTGATAAGTGCGAGGATAATCGTTGAAATTTAAATATGCGCACCTCCATGCTCTGAGAATCACTGATAAGTGCGGAAATGAATTTAAATGAGCTGGTACAATATAGTTGTAATACGTCTGTGACTTTTGTAAAATATAGTTATTATGAAAGGAGCACATCATGACACACTTTGAACCAGAAGT
>NZ_SNXO01000061.1 GCF_004362975.1 Aminicella lysinilytica
TGTGAAACTTGCAAGTCGCTTTGGGGTTCGTCGGCAACTACGCCCCACGTGGACTTTCACCACAGATTGACGGCATGCCCGTCATACTTAAAAGACGGCCGATAAGAATATCCGCCGCCTAACGCTAAATTATCACATATAACATAACTTACAAAAATCCGTCCACCCCGTTTTAACTTAAATTGTTCCTACTACATCCCATAATTGTTTTAGAGTTACAGGGAAATCCCCAGTTCTAGTCCAAATAACTTGTGTACTCAAAAATCCGAATTATCAATATAATACTCTGCTCCTCACTGAAAACGTGGTGTTTTGCCTAAGTCATAATCGGCTCCAGCCACTAAATAACTATCTACAATAGTTATTCATCTACTGATGCTTGTAAATCTTCAAGTTTGGTGCTCTTGCCAAGTACCCTGACCACAAAGTATAATACAGCAATGCCGATAGGAATTAATATCCAAGGTGATACTCCCAATGATGCAGGAATAAATCCTACAACGCCCGCAACTATAGCCGCCGTTATTGCATACGGTATCTGCGTTCTAACATGGTCCATTAAGTCCGCAGCTGACCCCATTGAGGACATAATAGTAGTATCCGATATAGGTGAACAATGGTCACCGAATATTGCTCCGCTAGTAACAGAGGCAATCGTCAACACAGCATAGCTATCTACTGTTCCTCCCGTTATAGCTAATGCCAAAGGAAACGCTATTGGGATCATTATGGCTGTAGTACCATATGATGTTCCTGTAGAAAATGAGACCAAACATGATACCGCAAATAATATGACCGGTAACACAAATCCAGGAATATTCCCACCAACCAATTCTGAAATATAACTTCCGGTTCCTAATTCACCCATAATGTTGCCCGAAGTCCATGCAAACAACAATATGGACACTGTTAAAAGGAGTTCCTTACAGCCATCAAGCCAAACATCTATTGCTTCTTTCACTGTCATAATATGTTGTACTACCGCCATTACTATGCAAACTATAGAGGCGATTATAACTGCATAAAAAATACTTGCAGCCGAGTCACAATTACCGAAGGCATTCTGTATTCCTTTCAGCCCAAACGGTTCATTGTATCCCTTACCTGTATACCACATAGATAAAAGGGTAATTATTATAAATGTTAATATAGGCACTATTGCATTACGCATGCGTAGCGGAACGCCCTCTTTAACGTTCATTGCATCTAGTTCCTTGCTCATCATAGGTTTAGATCCATCCTGATACAATTTCCCAGTAAGGCGCGCACGTTTCTCAGCTTTATACATAGGGCCATAATCTTTTTGCTCCAATATAAGTATTATTACAAGTGCTATCGCGAAAATATTGTAAAAACGATAAGGTACAGTCTGGACAAATATGCCGTATGCATTGGATACAGTCATACCTGCAGCGGTAAACGCAATTCCTATCATTCCAATTTCATATGCAACCCACGAAGAAATGAATGCCATATCCGTCACAGGCCCAGCAGTCGAGTCAATAACATATGAAAGTTTTTCTCTGGAAATCTTCATTTCATCAGTTACAGGTCTCATCGTAGGTCCTACAATCAAAGAATTTGCCATATCTTCAAAGAAAATGATTATCCCCATAATCCATGTATAAATCAATGCATGTTCTGCCGTTTTTGCTTTTTTAGCCATTGCTAAGGCCATAGCCTGTGTACCGCCCATTCTTGCCATTACAGCTATTAGCCCGCCTACCGAAAGAATAAACAGCATTAATGTAATATCCCATGTATCTGTTACTGTAGCAATAATATATGTATCACAGGTTCTTAAAAATCCATGGAAAACATTGCCATTATTTAGTATTACTGCTCCAACAAAAACTGCTGTTGAAAGTGATAGGATTACCTGTTTTGTGACAAATGACAGTACAATTGCTATCAGCGGCACAAATAATGATAATATGCCATAATTGCTTGCCGTGTCCCCATCTGCAGCAAATACAAGGTTTGTGCATAATAGCATTCCGATTACAAACGCTATAGCTATTATCCACCGTGTTGTAGAAATCTTCTTAAACATCATAGCCTCCTTTCAGCATTACATGCTCATCCAACCATAAGATTAATAAAATTAATTGAAGTATTTAACTCATCAAATACCATGTTCCTTATTCTTAGTACCTGCGTCTCCCACAGATAATATTCGTGTGAGTACACTTCTGCATCATTATACTTTTCCAAAGCATAATCCAATGCCGGTATAGCTTTTTCAGTTTGGAGAGAACCGCATCCGTCTTGACCATATTTACCTGACCAGCAGCGGAACATGGCTGTCTCCCTTTCACATAACAGCGATAATTTATTGAGTAGTGCAGGATCTATATCTTTAGATTTCATATTCTCTAATTCTGACATCTTGGTTCTATACTCTTCCACAATTTCATCCAAAGCACTTAACAAATTCTTTGCTCTACCTGCTTTGTCTGTAACCCACATCCACTGCTTTTTAATATCATCCCCAAGATCTTTAAGATTATACGGAATGATTTTACTGTTAGCTAATTGATCCAATATATAGGTAACATATTGTGCATGTTTCTTCATAAGCGCCTTATCGATTTTGTCAATCGTATCGTCTGGTGTATGAAGCCATGGGCTATAGAATGCATGATTTAGTTCAATCAATTTTTCATCAGTATATTCAGTAGCGAATGAATTGTACGGCACGCCTACTCCAAAGAAAGACGAATCTCCGCCTCCTTTATAAGCCTGATGCCACACTCCTTTGGTTCCAAAGATTTTTTCGATTGCAGCGGTTAACATTTCTTTGAGTTCCGGCTGACCTTCGACTCCGGGAACGGTCGTCCCTTCGATTGCAAGGTTATCAATGTTTATATATGCCACACAATTATTAGACATATCCGCCCAATAATTATCTGCATACCATGTAGATCCGCCACCTTCTGCAATTTCATGTCCGTCCCAAAATACAAATTCTACGTCTCTCTGAAGCTCAGCCTTGTACTTGTTACATACTCTGGCAAGTTCTAAATTCAGGGCATCACCGGACGCATTACATATTGCGGATTTTCCCCATGCGTCTACATGACTGCCAACGAGAACATACTCATCGTTATCCGCATTACTCTTCACACGCCCTACAGGCTGGCTTGCGGTGATCCATTCTCTTGTAGCGGCAGCCTTAATATTCACCACCACTTTAGTTTCCGAGCACATTTTTTCTAGCCATTCCCCATCCTTCCTCGAAATACTAATTACCGTTAGATGAATAATTTCTTTCTCGTTGTAAGGCGTTGGATTTCCCCACTGAGTTTTAACCGCACCCATCTGAATCAAATCACTATCTGAAGCTCCCCAGTTCATAATGATTAGTGCTTTTGCACCCATCTCGCAAGCTATTCTTGCTTTCTCTGGTCTTGCAGGGCTCCAACTCATATCTGTAAGGATTATTTTATCTTTCGCATCAATGCCCGCATAGTCTTCGTACCCTCCAGATCCCAAATAAACTACTTCTCCTTCCAAACCACTCTCAGGAGTGGAATCGATATGGCATACTGGCCTAGCCGCTATTCTTTCTTTACAAGGTGCAATCAGTTCAAGGCTTGCTTCTCCCGGATAACTCATATACATAGGAAAATGATCAATTCTCCCAACGCCTGTATTTTCAATCAATCTATCGCAAATATACTTGGTTGCTTTTTCCATTTCGCCTGTTCCTGATAATCGCTCGCCCACATTATCTACGAGGAACGACATGTCCTTATAGATATTATCTATTGAAATTTCATTCTTAAACTTTTCATATATATTCATATCTCTACCTCAACCTTCAAAATCTATCCACGTTTAAGAAATGCAGTGCAGCAATGCATTGCTCCGTAACCCTTCAGCACTTCTGAATAATCAACAGTAATAACTTTGATTCCGTTATTTTCAAGTAATTCTTGTGATCTAGGGTTCCCTTCAGGCATTACTATGAGTCCAGGCTCAATGGCAACAAAATTGATTGCCAGTGTTTCTTTTGCTTCAATCCTAGATGGACATTCAAGTAGCTTTATTCCTTTCTTCTTTAGTGCATCACACACATCATAAGGTACTTGTGAAGCATGGATCATAGCCACATCATTGCTAGCCATATTAAGCAATCCATCAATATGAGCATGTCCATAGGGAATCTGCATATGAATTATTTCACTTACTCCCATCCTTCGCAATTCATATTCAACCATCTCGTAGCCACTTCGATTGGTTCTTACTCCAGTAGCTAACACAATCGTATGTCTATCTATCCATAGACCCATAGCTCCTTCAAAGGTGGCATCGCCACAAACAGTTCTAATAATAGGTACTCCTATATCAGCCAACGCCTGCGCCATATACCTCTCTTCACCACGTCTTGCTTCCATAGCTGGGCGTGTAACTATGGCTCCCTCAGGAGTCATAAGTAAAAGGTCTCTGCAAAATAGTGCATTTGGCCTATCTTCACGTTGCTTTTCTATATAGTGTACATTTACACCATGTGTTTTATATACTTGTGCTAAATTATCATGCTGAGTCCTAAACTTATCTGGGTTAATCGGTGCTTTGAATCTAGCTGCATTCCAATCGAAATTTTCAATTTCTTTCCCTGGTCTACGCATAATGACATCACGAAGCGTATCAACTTCAGAAGATACGCCCCAATCTCCCCAAAGTTCTTTCATGTCATTAGCAATAGTTGTTTCTTTTGGAAACCATCGCTCTCCAGGTAATGCATCAATATCTTTCATAAAATTATTCTCCATTGTTTAACCTCCTGTTGTTAGTTATTTATTATATATTGCAATAATAATGCCAATGCACAATGCAAGTATTATAGCTATTAGAGTAAAAAAAATAGTACATAGTAAAAATATTGCTACTCAAAGTAAAGTTTTTCTATGTACTATCTATAATTACGCTACTTAATACCATACTTTTTTAATTTATAGTTCAGCGTTTGTTTAGTAATATCAAGTTTTTTTGCCGCTTCTACCAAACTTATTGAAGATTCTATAGCATCACTGATTATAGTTTTCTCAAATTCTTCTAAAGCCTTGTTTAATCCTTTGCCCTCCGCTAAAGCGCTTACATTCAACGGTGCACTAACAAATTTCTCCTGATTAAGCATTAGTGGGTTCGTAATATACTCTGGTAGATCGCGTTTTTGTATGAAGCGCGAGGAAGCAACATTAAAGGCGCCCTCTATAATATTCTTCAGTTCCCTGACATTGCCCGGCCAGGCATATTCTTTGAATAACTCTTCTACTTCTTCATCAATGCCTATTATTTCCTTATCCAAAAATCCATTATATTGTTTAATAAAATATGAAACTAAAAAGAATAAATCATTAATTCTGTCTCTCAACGGTGGCACGTTAATTTGCACTACGCTTAATCTATAAAAAAGGTCCTCTCGCAGTTTCCCACTTTCCACACATTGCGCCGGTCTTTCATTTACTGCTGATATTATTTTTAGGTCTGTTTTTATTGGTGTAAAACTACCTAGACGGCATACCTGCTTCTCTTCAATCGCTTTTAGGATTTTGGCCTGTACGCTTATCTCCATCGAATTGATTTCATCAAGAAACAAAGTACCTCCATTAGCTATTTCGAAAAGGCCTGGCTTGTTCTCAGCACCTGTATAACTACCTTTTGTTGTGCCGAATAGAATACTCTCAAGGAGATTCCCTGGTATTGCCGCACAATTTTGAGAAATGAATTTTTTATTTCTTCTTTTCCCTGATGTATGTAAAGACTGCGCAACCAATTCCTTTCCAGTTCCAGTTTCCCCGTATATCAACACTGATGAATCTGTATTCGCCACTCTTGGGATTTTTTCCTTTACCAATTCCATGCATTGTGAAGAAGTAATTATATCGTCTACAGTGTACAGCCCTCCTATTTCAGCATCTTCCCTAGATTTCAAGGTTATGTTTTGTCTGCTATACGGTAAATCTATGTACCTAGATACATCCACCGCACCGATTATTTTGTTATTCTCTTTAATTGGCATGGTTGTATTTATAGCCCTTATGCTTTGTCCATTATAAGTCACCAGTGTTTGGTACTCATTAAGTATCGCCTCACCGGTCTCAAGGACTCTCATAAGACTGCTAGTTTTATTAGTTAAACCCGGATATATTTCCGTGACATGCTTATGTAATATATTTTTCTCTTTTAAGCGATTGACATCTGGCCTATAAGTTACAAAATACTCGATATAGCCATTTTTATCAGTAACCAATATCCCATCGATATAGTTGTATACATTTAGTAGTTGTTCTACATATCTTCTAAGCATTACTAACCTCCTCACTCATATACCCTCATTCTAAAGTATCATTCAAGGAAAAGCAATTGTTAATAATGCACACAGGGAAAAACCCCATTTTCTCAATGGGGCTTAACATTAATTATCCTCTCTTTAAGTATGCAGTGATACAGTGCAATGCACCTTTCCCTTTTCTTATCTCCGAAATATCTACAGTTTGAACTTTAATTCCATTGTCTTCTAACAGTTTTTGTGTTCTGGGATTTCCTTCCGGTAATACTATATGCCCAGGTTCTAATACCACAAAGTTGCATCCGAATGTTTCTCTTACCTCAGTTCTAGAAGGTGCTTCGAGTATCTTAAATCCTTTATGCTTAAGCATATCTATTATATCATAAGGTACTTGTCCTGCATGCACTAAGACCATATCATTACTAAGAGGGTTCATGAGTCCGTCTATATGTATGTTGCTATAAGGTTGTTGCATATGGTACACCGTTACACCCATCCGTTCTAACTGATACTTTACTTGATTATACCCACTTGCGTTGCAACGTGACCCTGTCGAAACAATGCACGTTTTCCGATCCACCCACATACCGCAAGCCCCTTCGAATATTCCATCACCTGCGATAGATGTTAGAATAGGCACGCCGATTTCAGCAAGCGCTTGGGCGACATATCTTTCTTCCCCTCTTCGCGCCTCCATTCCAGGTCTTGCTAAGATTGCTCCCTCTGGAGTCATAAATACCAAATCACGACAGAAAATTGCATTAGGTCGGTCAATTCTTTGTTCCTCAACATAATATACCTTTACACCAAAGTCCTTATAAATTTTAGCAACATCATCGTGCTGTTTCCTTATCAAATCTACATCAACAGGCTCCTCTGAAAATCTAACCTCTTTAGCATTAAAATTTTCTATTTCCTTTCCTGGGCGTCTCATTAGTACTGCTTTTAAAGAATCCACTTCTGAGCAAACGCCCCAATTACCCCAATACTCATTAATGTCATCAGTAAACCCAGTTTCTTTTGGAAACCATCTTTCACCAGGGATTGCTTCAATATCATACTTATTATTTAACATATAATCTCCTCCTTTGATTTAAGTTATGATTAAATAGTATATTGCAATCTTTATGCCATCCGTTTTGAAAGATCATTAAATAATAAATATGCTAATTCCATTTAACAGCTTAATACAATACAATCGAGTAGGGGCTAACAGTAGCCCCTCTCACACCACCCAGCATGCCGTTCGGCACTGGGCGGTTCAATTCATATAATAATCTAAACAACTGA
>NZ_SNXO01000062.1 GCF_004362975.1 Aminicella lysinilytica
TCAATTTCAATTATACTTGAAAGTGGAGCATTTGGCTCTATATTTTTTTGATCTCTCCAATTCTCTCTTTTACACCATTATACGGACACAATCTTTGAAGAATTTGTGCAATAGTGAAATAGAGACAGGGGTATACTCTATCAACCCGTCCTCTCTCATTTTGGCAAGTTCTCTGGACAAAGAGGTTCTTTGAACTCCGATTCTTTCAGCTAACGCCTTTTTTGTCATGTTAAGCTTGATTATATTTGAGTTTTGCTTTTTGCGTTCATAATCCAGGTAGCTTATGATACTTTCTCGAATTGTTCTGTTCACATAGTGCTTGATCCTGTCACCGAGGATTACCGTGTGGTCGGATACATACTCAAGGTAGCTCCTTAAAAACTCGTGATTATCCGAAAACAATTGGAACAGCCGATCCTTATTTATTTCCAGAATAAATGTAGCATCTTTGGCCGTGACGGTCATCGGATAATATGGATTTTTAGAAAACATTAGATTGCCGCCAAGGACATCGCCGCCATAAAAATCCGCTATTGTCATTAGATTGCCAGACTCGTCAATACGCTCAATAACCACTTTTCCAGAGAGAATGATTTCAAGCTTTGAGCAGAATTCCCCAACAAAATGAACAATATTGTTTTTTCCATACTCAGTTATATTACAGCTTCCTTCAGACAAGTATGACTCAATTTCTTCAGGCTTTATTGATTTGATAAGGTCAAACTGTCGCATTAATTCTAAATATTTTTTCATAATGCACTCCCGAAGTGTTACATTGGTAACACCTTTTTGCTTAGTATATCATTATAATAAGGATATATCAATAGAAGGAGGTCAAGTATGGATATATTTACAATTGCGTTTTGGATAATTGCGATTGTTTTTACCG
Organism: Aminicella lysinilytica; assembly: GCF_004362975.1. Classification (GTDB taxonomy): domain Bacteria; phylum Bacillota; class Clostridia; order Peptostreptococcales; family Anaerovoracaceae; genus Aminicella; species Aminicella lysinilytica. Next base: position 890 of record NZ_SNXO01000062.1, read on the forward strand.
TTATTTCACTCATTAAGGACAAGAGAAAAACATTCGCTGCAATGAAAAAATCAAAGGGCATGATGGGAAATATGTTAGGTGAAATTATAGCTATCATATTTTTAATCGGACTTGTTCTGACATTCATCCCGCCTGAAACAATAAAATCAGTTTTAGGTTCGGCAAACACATTTGTGTCAACAGTAGTTTCAGCGATTATCGGGAGCATTACCCTTATACCGGCTTTTGTCGCGTTTCCGTTGGTTGGGTCTTTGGTTGATGTTGGCGCAAGCATCGTTCCGGCAGTCGCATTCCTTACAACTCTCACAATGGTTGGAATTGTAACTTTCCCGTTCGAAAAGAAAGAGTTTGGGACAAAATTTGCGCTTACCAGAAACGCGCTTAGCTTTGGATTTGCGATTGTGATCGCACTAACAATGGGGGTGATTCTGTGAAGGCTATGTCAATAATGAAAAAGAACAAATTACTAATTTTTGTTGCACTCGTATACCTTGTGGTATTAGTTATATCACCCGACAAGGCATTGAAATCGGTTGGTAACAGTGTTTATTATCTGGTTGAAATGCTTCAGGTACTGCCAGTTATATTCTTGCTTACCGTTGTGATTGAAGCGCTGGTTCCGAAAGAAGTGATCATGCGAGGGTTTGGAGAAAAATCAGGCTTTAAAGGCAACCTGCTTGCTCTATTACTGGGGAGTATCTCGGCCGGTCCCATTTACGCCGCATTTCCTATCAGCAAGACTTTATTGGGGAAAGGTGCAAGCATATCCAATATCGTTATCATATTAAGCTCATGGGCAGTCATCAAAGTTCCCATGCTTGCCAACGAGGCGAAGTTCCTTGGTGTAAATTTCATGATTATCAGATGGGTACTTACGGTTATCGCAATATTCATAATGGCTTATATCACCGGCATGATTGTAAAAAAGAAGGATTTACCTGTTGATTCCAAAAAGGCGGCAACATTGGAGATTAAAGAAGATTATTGCATCGGTTGTGGTCTCTGCGTTAAGCTCCTCCCGGAGTTCTATGAAATGAACCAAAACAAAGCCGTAGTCACGAAAACGCCCGAAGGGAAGGAAGCGATACTGGCTCTCAAGGAATCTGTTGAAAAGTGTCCATCTAAAGCAATTATTCTGAACAAGGAGGAAATGGTATCGTGAAATACATAACCAACATCATTCGCTTACTGTTTCTCGCTCTTTTTATTTTTCTCATGGCAAATGGGAAAGTAGTACTTTGGCTTGCGTTGTTCGGAGTTAGTCTAATTATCGCTCTGATTTTCGGTAGAGTTTACTGCGGCTATGCTTGCCCTATGAATACCTTGATGATTCCCATCGAATGGCTATCCAAAAAGCTAAAGATTCAAACAGCGGTTGCGCCCAAGTGGCTTAAAAATGGCTATTTCACATGGATAACCTTGGTTATCAGTGTGGCAGTTATGCTTCTATCAAAAAGACTGCTGCACATTGACTTACCGATTCTGCCGTTCTGGCTGGTAGTGTCGGTACTTGTAACACTCAGATATAAACCGGAAGTATTTCATAATCTCATCTGCCCATTCGGAGCGCTGCAAAGAACATTCAGCAGATTTGCGCGCATGTCCGAAAAAGTCGATATAAGCGCCTGCGTCGGCTGCAGATTATGTGAAAGGGTATGTCCTTCCGGCGCGATTGCGGTAAGCGAGCCCGATAAGAAAGCCATCGTTAACGTTTCTTTGTGCCATCAGTGCACGAATTGCCGGCAAACCTGTCCCAAGGAAGCAATCCGGTATACAGGCGTTAAAAAAGGGTAATTACAGAAGCTCGAACTGATTTTTGTGAAACTTCAGAACGCCGTCGTCCCTGAGTTTTGAAAGCTCAGCCGACATAGCGCTGCGTTCGACAGAAAGATAATCTGCGAGTTCTTGACGATTGAACGGGATATAAAAACAATTGCCCTAAGCTTTTTTAGCCTCAGCCGAAAGATAGGCCAAAAGCTTTTCGCGAGTGGTTCGTTTTGAGATGAATTCAATTTTCTGAGTCAGCAATATGTTTTTCGTCGATACGATACTAAGCATATTTTGAATGAGCCTACTGCGAAAGCCACACGCCTTGGTGCACGGGACGGCAAGCCTGTGACAGTCGATAAAAAGCAGATCGCTTTCGGTCGTTGTAATTACACTGACTGGAAGCGTTTTTGTTTCCGAGCAGGCAAAGGATTCGGCAAAGAGATTTCCAATGTCAATTTTTGCAAGTATGCTTCTGTTTCCATAATAGTCGTCTTGAACGATCTGAACCTGTCCCGACAAAACGATACCGAATCGCTCGATTCTTTCACCGGTGGAAAACACAGTTTGACTTTTTTCATAATGTGACTCTTTTGCAGATAAGCAAGACAAGAGAGGCTGTAAATCACATTCATCTATATCTTTAAATAAATCCACTGTTTTCAATACATCTAAATATTTTTTCATAAAGCTCCCTTTTGTTGGATTTCCAACATACTTTTTTAACACAGTATAATATACTTAATACAACAAGTCAACACATCCCAAAGAGGTGATACAATATGATTAGAAAAATCATCAAAATTGATGAAGAAAAATGTAACGGCTGCGGTTTGTGCGCAAAAGCTTGCCATGAAGGAGCTATCGGAATGGTAAACGGAAAGGCAACGCTACTCCGCGACGATTACTGCGATGGTCTCGGAGACTGTCTGCCGGCCTGCCCGACAGGAGCTATCAGCTTTGAGGAACGCGAAGCAAAGGAATATGACGAAGCAGCGGTGAAGAAAAGCAAGCTGAGCATGCAGGAAGAAACGCTGGCCTGCGGATGTCCGGGCACGCAGTCTAAAACCATCCATCATGAAAGTAAATATGAGGTTGTTCCCAATATCAACGAAAATGAAAGCCAGTTGTCACAGTGGCCCGTCCAGATCAAACTTGTACCGATTAACGCTCCGTATTTCGCTAACGCCAATTTGCTGGTCGCCGCAGATTGTACGGCCTATGCTTACGGAAATTTTCACAACAGGTTTATCCGAAACAAAGTGACACTGATCGGCTGCCCCAAGCTTGATGAAGAGGATTACAGCGACAAGCTCACGGAGATCATTAAAAACAACAACATTAAGAGTGTTACAGTCGTCAGAATGGAGGTGCCCTGCTGCGGCGGAATCGAAAACGCGGTAAAAAGGGCGCTTCAAAATAGCGGCAAAATGATTCCCTGGCAGGTAGTGACGATTTCAACCGATGGAACAATTCTTGATTGACAGGAGGTAAGCATAATGATAGAAAAAGAGTATAAGCTGTCTACCACCAATGAAAAATCGATAGAAAAAATCGTATTTGACGAAAACCTTCATTACCTTCACATGGTGTTTAACAAAGGTGAGGGACTGCCGGAGCACTTATCAAATTCAAATGTGTATATGACCGTCATTCGCGGAAGACTTTCCATTGGCCTTGATGATCAGGAAATCCATGAGTACAAGGCCGGAACTCTGCTGAAAATTCCATTTCAGACTAAAATGAATGTCAGAAATGTGTATGACGAAACGCTGGAGCTAATTGTCGTAAAGGCACCCGCTCCAAAAGGCTGAAAAAAGAAGGAGGAACTCGGATGAAAAAGTACAGATGTATTCCCTGCGGGTATATCTATGATCCCGCGCTTGGTGATCCCGACAGCGGCATCGCACCCGACACATCTTTTGAAGATTTACCCGATGATTGGCAGTGTCCGATTTGTTTTGTCGGTAAGGACGATTTTGAACCTGTTGAAGACTAAATTTTAAAGGAGGAAGCAAAAATGAGTATGTTTTGTTATCAATGTCAAGAAACAGCCGGAGGAAAGGGCTGCGCGGTGCGCGGCGTCTGCGGAAAAACCGAAGAAGTAGCAATGCTTCAGGATCTTCTGATTTACACCCTTAAAGGTATCTCGCAGATTGTAGTCAAAGGGAAAGTCGATGTTAAAAGCCTCGGCGAGACAAATTATGAGGTGCTCAGCAGCCTGTTTATGACAATTACCAACGCGAATTTCGACGACGGCTCGATTGAGAAGCAGATCATGAAAATGATTGCCATCAGAGATAAGCTGAGAAATTCTAATTATTCTGCGGGTTCACACGACGCGGCCACTTTCACGGTAAGCTCCAGAGCGTCTATGCTGGAAAAGGCCGCTTCTGTCGGAGTGCTGGCAACCGCAAACGAAGATGTGCGTTCTCTCCGTGAGATGATCATATACGGACTAAAAGGCATGGCAGCCTACGCCGAGCACGCGAAAAACATCGGGAAAGAAGATTTGTCTATCAACACCTTCATATATGAGGCACTGGCGGCAACGCTGGACGATTCCCTCTCCGCCGATGATTTGGTGGCGCTAACGCTGAAGACAGGTGAATACGGCGTGAAAGTTATGGCTCTTCTGGATGAAGCCAACACATCAAGGTTTGGCAATCCTGAAATCACCGAAGTCAATATCGGCGTCAGAAAAAATCCGGCGATTCTGATTTCCGGCCACGACCTGACTGATCTGGAACAGCTTTTGGAGCAGACCAAAGGCACCGGCGTGGATGTTTATACCCACAGCGAGATGCTGCCTGCCCACTATTATCCGGCTTTCAAAAAATATAATAATTTTGCGGGCAATTACGGCAACGCTTGGTGGAAGCAGCTGGACGAATTTATATCCTTCCACGGTCCCATTCTGTTTACCACCAACTGTATCGTCCCGCCCAGAAGCGAAGAGGTTCGCGACAGAATCTTTACCACGGGTTCTACCGGTTATCCCGGCTGCAAGCATATTAAAGCCGACGAAAACGGCAAAAAGGATTTTTCAGAAATCATCGCACTTGCCAAAATCCTTCCCGCACCCGATGAGATTGAAACCGGCTCCATTGTCGGTGGCTTTGCTCATAATCAAGTCATGGCTCTGGCGGACAAGGTCGTAGATGCCGTTAAATCCGGTGCAATCAAGAAGTTTTTTGTGATGGCCGGCTGCGATGGACGTATGAAGTCCAGGGAATACTACACCGAGTTTGCCGAAAAACTTCCGAAGGATACGGTGATTCTCACAGCAGGCTGCGCAAAATACCGCTATAATAAGCTCAAGCTGGGCGATATCGGTGGGATTCCACGGGTTCTGGACGCCGGACAATGCAACGACTCCTATTCTCTGGCGGTCATTGCCCTGAAACTCAAAGAGGTGTTTGGACTCGACGATATTAACAAGCTGCCGATTGCCTTTAATATCGCCTGGTACGAACAGAAGGCCGTCATCGTTCTCTTGGCTCTGCTGTATCTGGGTGTGAAGAATATCCACCTTGGGCCCACGCTGCCAGGCTTCCTGTCTCCCAATGTGGCCAAGGTGTTGGTTGAAAAATTCGGTATTGCGGGTGTCGGAACAGTTGACGATGATATCAAACTGTTCATGAATGCCTGATAAAGAAAGGAATATCAGAATATGAAAGCGACGATTGACAGAGAAGGCTGTATTTCCTGTGGGCTATGTGCATCAACCTGTCCAGAGGTATTCCAGATGGCTGATGACGGGCGCGCGGAGGTTTGCGCGGACCCTGTTCCTGAATCTGTGGAAGATGCAGCAGCGGAAGCACGTGATAGCTGTCCCGTCTCTGTTATTATGATAGGATAAGCATAAGTTAGCACCCTTCAGAAAGTTAGCCTTTTTGAAGGGTGCTGATTTTTTTATTAAGGTTTATTTCCGAAGCGATTATTATAGTTATTGTTAGCTTTCATTTTTATTTGTGTACACTCTCACATGGAACAAACGGAAAAAGTCGAGGGTGTGCACAAAGCAAACGGAACAAACGGGAAACGTTCTGGGGGGGTGCATTTTGTATCAAACTCGTGCCCTTCTCCAACGTAAAATCGGAGTCCTTTAGGGCTCCGATTTTACGTTAGTAAGGTTGACGGGATTCGAACCTGAAAGGGCGCGACCGTGAAGCTCGGCAGCCCGGTGGGCTACCGAGTAGGGAGCGGTCCAAGCAGCCTGAAGGAGGCTGCGCAGGGCGGCAGATTGCTTGCAATCTGTGTAAATCCCACCTTCTCCGCCAACGTAAAATCGCTGATTGCAATAGATTGGAGGTTTTTTGATTCTTCATTTTTTTACTTCCATTAATTTCCAAAATGTTGTACCTTGTGGTCTAGTGTTGTACCTACTGTTGTACCTTTTTTGTCATTTTCTCCGGACATAAGCTTGGCAGCTTCGGTTATAGTTGTCTTGTCAGCTGATGCTTCCGTGGACAAGGATATGTTTTTAGCCAAGAGTATTAGACTGCAGACGCAGAAGGCTGAGTACAAGAACTTTAGTAATATAGCCAATCTCAGGGTGTAGATGGAACGCACACAGGAAGTTGGCTATGGACGAAGT
>NZ_SNXO01000063.1 GCF_004362975.1 Aminicella lysinilytica
TTCCAGAAGAATGTAAACAAACACTGTAAGCTATAACAGGGCAGTTGCGAACTGCTCTGTTTTTTTACCTATGTGCCTATGTTTTGATGCTTACGCTATATTGGCGATTTGGGTGAAAACAAGTATTTCGTGCTAAACCAGTCAGTTTATTGCAATGTGCAAAACCAATATATCCGTTAGCATTCCAATACGGGTTATCTACCACATAACTATACGCACATATTCACACAAACAAACAAAGAATACAAAAAACAATCGCGTAAGCCCTGAAATTCCAATAAACATCGCAATTTGACGATATTATATTGAAGTTATTTTTGCATAAAGGGGTTGACTAAATGAATATTAATGTTATATTAATATTCGTGTTTGTGTTGTAGGTTCATTTATTGAGTTACCTAAAGAAGGATTAACTGTCTACCAGTGCATAAGCACAGGTAGATTTTTTTATGGGCTACACATGAAATTAGAAATCAGTCGAAGAAAAGAGCAAACCATGTGAAAGTGTGGGACGCAAAGCCAAGGGACTAACGCCGAAAGGTCAGGTCAGCCGGCTGCCTCGATAATTAGTGAATTAACTATTATGAGGTGTAAAATGAAGAAGAAATTAATGGCACTATTGCTCGCAGTAGCAGTAGTAGGGATGTACTCTTTCGGGAGTATAGGAAGTGTATTCGCTGAAGATACTACGACCCCATCCATAGAACTGGACAACAGTTCGGCAACTCTTTATGTAGGTAACACAACCAAGTTAACTGCAACGGTAAAGAACGCCGATGGCGCAACAGTAGTATGGAAGAGCAGCGATGAAAAAGTAGCCACAGTATCAGATGGTACAGTGACCGGCGTAGCTGAAGGAACGGCAACAGTAACGGCTACTGCTCAGAAAGATGGAGCAGAAGTGGCAAGCACAACAGCTAGCGTGACCGTAGCCTCCAATAAAGACTCTGAAGGATCCACGGTAGAGGTTTCAAATCCGAAGGAGAATAGCGGCTCTACACAGGATGTAAAATATGCTCAGACAGAGGCAGACGCGGCTAAAGGCTCGTATATGAGTTACAATATTGGCGAGAATGCCAGTGGAACTCAGACTATAGATTTTGGAAATGATTTTATTGGAGCTTGGGATACTTATGGATACATTATGCCTGGTGATGGATTTGGAGCAAACATTGGCATTACAAACAGTTCAAAGCATACATATCAGATAGATGCGGGTTCTTTGACTGTATCTACATTAGAATTGAAAGATTCACAGAAGATAGCTACTATTCCAAACAATGCGCTTATGGAGCTATTTGGTAAGGATGGAAGCTCGTTTACATTGAGTGATCTTAGTAACAGCAGCATAGCAGCACAACTTAAGAAAGTCGGATTCGATGGAGACCTCTTTGATTACTATCTTCAATATTATAATAAAAAGTATAATACCAATGCGACAAATCTGTATGACCTTCCATTAGCAGCTAGGAATGATATTATGGGCAGCGGAAATCAGACATATTCAAACGGCTTATTTAAAATCACTGCTGAAGAAAAAGCTGAACTTGAGAAAGATACGAACAACTTATATAGATTTACGGAGAATAAAGATGGCACATACGATGTTCAGGCAGTGTCGAGTGATTCCAGACTTACGGATATGAAGTACCTGCATTTGCTTGGCCAGTGTTTGCAAATGGATGTTACTGGCAGTGAATGGTCAGACTTCAAATCTACACTACGTAGCGGAAGCAATGTTCAGAATGGAACTACAGAGTATCTGAATAATTCCGCAGTATACCAGAATGCGGTCAAGTACCTTTCTTCAGTGAACGGTGGTGATATAAATAAGGCTTCATCAGATGCAGCATATGTATTCGCTGTATTTGCTGGACTTAATGGACCTAATACGGGTAATGCATTCATGAATTATGCTTTTGGTTTGAACATGTCTATCCAGGCTAAGCAGATCGACGGTAGTGTTACCGTAACCAAGAAGACATCTGATGGCGGGGCTGCTAAAGCGTCATTCAAGCTTTACTACAAAGTAGATGGCTCTGACAATTACAAATACTATAAACTTAATGAAGACGGAACAGTTTCCTGGGTTGACGATCAGAACGACGCTACAATGGTAGAAACAGATACTACCGGAGCAACGACCATAGATTATCTGATGCCTGGTTATCAGTATTACCTTCAGGAGAAGGCTGTAGCGGCACTTTCTGGAAACAGTAGCGATTACGATGTTTATAACGATCCAATCGCATTCCAGATCGCATCTAACAGTACTACATCGGTGAATGTCACAGATACAGTCAAGAAGGAAACACCGACTCCTCCGACTCCTGTAGTCCAGACAACATCATACAATGTCGTAGCCAATTACTACACCAGCACTGATGGCGGCGAGTTCGTCAAGGACAATGCTTCCGAGGTAACGCTCAAGGATGCAACGACGGTAAATGTTGGCGATACTATCACGGCTACTCCGGAAGATTCCTGGATGGCTTACAACGGAAATAAGTACGGATTGGATGAGAGCAAGTCAACGCTGACTAAGGTCGCAGTCCTCGATAGAGCTACCAATACTCTGACGTTGAACTACTATCGTTCAGTCAAGAACGGCAGCGACGATCCTGACAATAACAATAAGCATAACGGCGGTGGGTCATCTGACACACCGAAGAATAATAACAACGGCGGCAACGGTTCTTCAACGGGAACGGCTACCAATGCCAACACACCTGATACCGGTGATTCAATGGATCTGGTACTCTGGTCGATGCTGGGCGTGACAAGTATTGCCCTTGCAGGCGTAGTGCTCGCGCTTCGTCGTAAGGAACAAAATTAAGCTTACACTATTTCAATTCACATAAACACAAAATACACAACCGAAAAAGTCCTCGAGTAAGCGAGGGCTTTTTCAGTGGTTTGCGATTTTTTTTGGAGAAATCGTGCATAAACTCTTGACACAGCGCATAAAAGTGCTATATTTAAGTTGTGTTTGTGTTGGAGTTTGTTTGTCATACGTAAAATATGATGAATAGGTATTTTTGGTCTACCAGTGCACAGCACAGGTAGGCCTTTTTTATTGAAATCCGCATGATTGATAAACAATCAGAGTAAAAGGCAAACCGCGTGAAAGCGTGGGACGCAAAGCCAGGGGACTAAAGCCGAAAGGCCAGGTCAGCCGGTTGCCTCGATAATTAATGATTTAATTATTACGAGGTGAAAAAATGAAGAAAAAATTAATGGCAATACTGCTCGCAGTAGCATTAGTAGGAATGTACAGTTTCGGAAGTATCGCAAGCGTATTTGCAGATGATGCAACTACGACTACCATCAGTCTGGATAAGACTGCTGAAACAGTGTACATGGGAAAAACGCTTGACCTGACCGCAACAGTCACCGGAGGAACGACTTCAGATGCGACTTGGGTAAGCAGCAATGAAAATGTAGCAACAGTAAAAGCTGATGACAGTGATTCGACTAAGGCTACCGTTACTGCTGAAAAAATCAGCGGTACGTCAACTATAACAGTTACTAGCGGGTCCGCAACGGCCACATGCGTGGTCACAGTTAAATCAAATGCAGGCGATGAAGGAAAAACAGTGAATTGCAAGTATTATGTTCATAGTACTACGGATGCAAGCAAGATCACATTTGGTACGACTGGCAGTACAGGACAGAGCGCCTCTAATTACACAGAAGGCGTGGAAGGTACGATAACGCTTCCGTCATCTTGGTCTAAAATTGATTCTAACGAGAATAGGTTCTATACAGCAGATGCTTCAGGAACTTCATTGGATCGCACAGACATTTTGACTGGCGTGCCGTCAATATTTGACAGTATAACAGGTATACAGTCGGTTTTTGATCAAAGTGTGAAGAAGATGAATAAGACCGTCGAGGTTACAGGAACAAGCGTAACCTGGTATGTAATCAAAAAGCATAACGATGGATACCATGTCGATGGATATGTAACAGCCAACGACCTTATTTACGCTTTGAACTACGACAAGAATACATCAGAAGAAGTTAGTAATATGCCGTCTAATACTGGCGCAGCGTATAAAACTACAGAAACAGCTACTTTGGATTCAACCAATACACCTGTAAGAGAAGGCTATACATTCAAAGGATGGGCTCTTAGCAGAAATTCAACGACAAACGTAACAAGTGTGAAATTCGATAAAGAACCGATCACAGTCTATGCAATCTGGGAGCAGAAGTATTCTGCTAAATATGACTGGGTGACCAATGCTCCGACTACAGGCGTAACTCTTCCGACTGACAGTTCTTATTATGACACAGGCGATGCCATCAAGAACATTGATAAGACATATACCAAGGGCTACACGATCAGTGATGCCAATGGCATATGGACATTCAGCGGCTGGGATGAAGGAACATTAGCTGGAAAAGTAAAGACATACACAGGAAGTTGGACATTTAAGGAATATCCGGCTGTAGCAGTTACTTCCACATACAATGTGATTGCTAACTACTATACCAGCACTGACGGCGGTGAGTACGTTCAGGACAACAGTTCAGTTGTAAACCTGAAGGACGCTACAGTAGCAACAGTTGGTTCAACGATTTCCGTAACTCCGGAAGACGCGTGGGCAACATACAATGGAAACACTTATGGATTGGACGAGAGTAAATCTACTCTTACCAAGACAGCAGTTCGGGATCCGTTGACAAACACTCTTACTTTGAGCTATTATCGCTCAGTAAGCAGCGACAACGGAAATTCAGACAACAATAATGCGGACAACAATAACAACGGCGGAGGATCATCATCAGATAATCCGAGCAATAACAACAGCGATGGAAATGGTAGTGGAAGCGGTTCTTCGACAGGAACGGCAGTAAACACCACAACTGATTCTAGCGTCCCTGATACAGGAGACAACAGCGAGCTGGTACTTTGGTCAGTCTTAGGTCTGACAAGTATCGCACTTGGTGGAGTTGTAATTGCCCTTCGTCGTAAGGAAGCTGAATAAGCTTAACCAATTTCAATTCACATAAACACAAGAGAAACCAAGAAGAGGATGCCACATGGCATCCTCTTTTAGGTTGGGATAAATATGTTGACAGGTGCATCGCTTTGATATATTATCAACTTATAGATAAAATTATGATAATATATAGAACGGAGGCCGTTATGATAAAGATCAGGCCAGTATCTGATTTAAGAAACAAGTTTACAGAAATAGAAAGTGTCGTTCGAGAAGGGGACCCGGTATATCTTACGAAAAATGGATACGGCACTATGGTAGTGTTGAGTTTGGAATCATATTCTAAACTTACCGATTCTGTTGAGTTCGCCCTCGACCAGACAGATTACATTGCAGAAAATGATAGTAAGCGGATGTCTCATGACGAAGTGTTTGACGGGATAAGGGAGAAACTTAATGCTAAATAGTAAATATAAGCTTAGATATCTGCCGGTGTTTTATGAGGACTTAGAAAAGGCGGTGTCTTACATTGCAGTTTCACTGAAGAATATTGAAGCTGCAAATAGCTTTATTAACGATGTCGAAAAGTCGATTAAGAACAGATTGCCGGTTGCGGAATCTTTTGAACAATATGAGTCGCACAAAGAGCGCAGATATCCATATTACAGAATTTACGTTGGTAATTTTATTATTTATTATGTAGTGATAGATGAAGACCCAGCAGAGAAAGTTATGGAAGTAAGGAGACTTCTATATAATAAGCAGAACCAGAAGAAGCACATCTGACTGTAATTATTTCACATGACAAAAAAACAGGCCTGCCGCAGCAAGCCTGTTCATCTTTACTCTATTTAAAGTATCTGTTCAGGAGACCCTGGAACGCTGCTCCGTGACGAGCCTCATCCTTGCACATCTCATGAACTGTATCGTGGATCGCATCCAGATTCAGCTGTTTAGCCTTAGTTGCAAGTTCCTTCTTACCCTTGCAGGCACCAGCCTCAGCTGCTACTCTCATTTCCAGATTCTTCTGAGTTGAATCTGTCAGGACCTCTCCGAGAAGCTCTGCAAACTTAGCTGCATGCTCTGCCTCTTCGTGAGCTGCCTTTTCATAATACATACCAACCTCAGGATAACCCTCTCTGTGAGCTACTCTTGCCATTGCCAGATACATGCCGACCTCTGAACACTCGCCTTCAAAGTTTGCGCGAAGTCCGTCTATGATTTCCTGGTCAACTCCCTTAGCTACGCCAACAACATGCTGGTCAGCCCACTCAGCTGATCCCTCTTCCTGTTTAACAAATTTATCTCCAGGAACCTTACACTGAGGACATTTCGCAGGTGGCTGCTCGCCTTCATAAACGTATCCGCAAACTGAACATACCCATTTCATAATTAGTTTCCTCCTTATTCTCATTTAGAATGACCCGCCATGTGACAGATCTTAACTAACTTAATTTTACCACATAAATCGAATATGTACCACAGAAATAATCAAAAGATTCTTTCGTAATCTTAATACTGACTTAACAAATCTTAATTTGACCGTGACTTACGTCGGGATTATGATTTAGGTAGTTAAATAAAGTTATTGAAATGAGGGGTAAATTTATGAGTAAGAAAAGTTGGATAAGGCCTGCTTTCGTGGTATTGCTGGCCCTGGTCATAGCCGCAGCATATTCGCTGCCCCAGGCACAAAGTTTTGCCGCCACAGGGTCCGGCGCAGGCGCGGGTTCAGCCGCAGGCACAAAGGCTACTGCAAAGGCAGACGCCGGGGTCGTCTCGGATCCCTACGGGAAGCAGTCGGCCGCGGACTATTACAAGGACGGGGCGTTCAAGTGCGACAACAGCAAGGTCAGCATCAGCCAGAACACCGGTGGCAATGGAATATTGATAAAAGGCCAGAAGGGAGATCTGACATCGGCCAGATATACCTTTGGGGGACAGTTTGATTTCTCCGGAAATAAAGTCGGCAGATTCACCGTAGACGCCTTGGGCGAGAGAAAGGCCAAGTTTACTTTGGACTTTTATCTGGACGGCAGCAGCGAGCCTTTTGCGTCGGTCGATTGCAAAACTAACTTCCAGTTTGCAAAAGAAAATTCCAGTAGAAAATAATTTGCAAGATTAATTTCTGTTTTATCAGAGCAAAACAGAA
>NZ_SNXO01000064.1 GCF_004362975.1 Aminicella lysinilytica
CAAGTTGTTTTTGTCCAATTACATTTTAACTGAAATTAGAGCTATGTGCTCATTTTTTTTATTTAATGAATTTACACCATTATATGTCCACTATCTTTGATGCGCCACATCGTAGCAAAAAAATCAGTGATTCTTGCACAGGTCAGGCAGAGACCGGATTCAACCAAAGAAAAGACAGGTCAGGCAGAGACCGGATTCAACCAAAGAAAAGACGGGTCAGGCAGAGACCGGATTCTGATAGCAGAAAAAATAGTTCTTGCCAAAAGAAATGACTATGATTATAATCGTAACAAACAAGTAACCGTCGACTAACAAATGATGCGGTTAAGATCGGAGAAGTATTATGGAAGATTTTGCTGGATTTATTGGTTGGGTCATATGTGTCTGCTGGGTAATTGCTCTACTCAACTACTTCGTCAAATGGATATTCAAGACGTGGATCGTCAAACTTCCGAAAGAATCGGGAATAAGGGCGCTGTACCAGCTGCTTATGAAGATCATAGTAAAATACCACAGACTCGTTGGAACTGTGGCGGTGACTTTTGCGGTGGGTCATATGGCATTGCAGTTGGTATATGATACGCTGTCTATTACGGGCATAGTCGCAGTGGCCGTCATAGTATTGTCAGGAGTGACGGGTATAGCCCTGAGCGTCAAACGCCGCAACGGCGTGCTGCTGGCTCATCGGGTATTTACATTCGCGAGTCTTATCTGTCTGGCCATACATGTGCTGGTCGCTGGCTAATTGGCGGTAGTTGGCATTTCTATAGGTCCATGCACAAAATAATCTTCGGCGGTCTCGCGCAAAAGTTCTGCTGCGTGCTCCATGGCGTATTCTACGGTCATGGAGTTTTTTCTTGTCTTGATGATGCGGTTCAGGCCCAGGTCGTACATGGATTCATAGCCTTCGCCTAGGTCGCCGACTATGGCAATGCAAGGCACACCGGCTAAGCGGCAGGCGCGGGAAACGCCGCTGGCGACTTTGCCCTGGGCGGACTGGGCATCCATGCGGCCTTCGCCGGTGACGACAAGGTCGGCACCGGCTGCTTTCTCTTTGAATCCGACCATGTCCATTACTGCATCGACGCCGGAGCGGATCTCAGCCCCCGCGAAGGTCAGCAGACCGTAGCCCAGACCTCCGGCCGCTCCGGCTCCCGGCGTTGCGGACATATCACGGCCGGTCTCGCGTTTAATGACTTTGCTGAAGTGGTACATTCCTCTTTCCAGCTCTTCGATTTCGGGCGAGGTAGCGCCTTTCTGCATGGCGAAGACATGGGCGCAGCCATTGGAACCGAGAAGGGGATTAGTCACATCGCTCATGACAATAAGGCGGACTGGGCCGGCGCCGGAGGCGCCGGCCGATCCTTCAGAATTCGGATCGGCATCAAGTTTAGCCGTATCGGCATCGGGGCCGGCGCCGGAGCCTGCGGCTCGGACGCCTGGGTTGTCGGCCAGACCGGCTATGCGGCCGTCAAGGTCCGACAGGTCCACACCCTCTATCCGCATAAGATTGGACGGGACCGGCGCCAGTTCACGGCCGGTCCGGTCCAGGAAACGCGCCCCAAGGGCGGCGGCGAAGCCGAGGCCGCCGTCGTTGGTGGCGCTTCCGCCTATACCCATATAAACAGTACGGCAGCCGCGGGAGACGGCGTCCATAAACATCTGCCCGGTACCGTAAGTGTTAGAATGCATAATATCACGCATATTTTTGTTCACCAGATGAAAGCCCGAGGCCGAAGCTATTTCCATGACAGCTTTGTTGCCGTCGAAAATGCCGTAGCTGGCATCCACTGTCGAGACTGGGCCGGGCAGTACAAGGGGGCCTTGAACATGGACAGACTGCCTTTTGCCCATTAAGACGGAGAGCAGGCAATCCACAGTGCCTTCGCCGCCGTCGGCCATAGGAAGCCTGACCACCTCTGTAGACGGATCCGCTGATAATGCGGCCTCCGCAACGATGTCGCAGACCTGCGCCGCGGAGAGAGTGCCTTTGAATGAGTCCGGTGCGATTACTATCTTCATGATGAACCTCCATTTGAAATCATCATACCACGAGGGCGAGGCCGGAGCAATAGGAAACCGCCCCATGGAACATACCATGCGCTTATAAATATTATGGTTACAATACAAAAATTGGTATGTAAAACTGTGAATATTTATGATATTATATATTCACAAGGTAAAGGAGTAAAGAATGGAAAAAGATAAGGTCTATATAATCGGCCACAGGAACCCGGATACGGATTCCATATGTTCGGCCATATGCTACGCGAATTTGAAGAATATTATCGGAGACGCCGAATATATACCGGTCAGGGCCGGAGATGTCAACACTGAGACGGAATTCGTGCTGGACCATTTCGGTGCCTCAGCGCCTGCCCTCATGGAGAACATAACCACTCAGGTCAGGGATATCGAAATCAGGAAAACCAAGGGCGTCAGCCGGTGCACGTCTATTCGCAAGGCATGGAAGATGATGCAGGACAACGACATCGTAACTATACCTATCGTGACTAAAGAGGGCAGTCTGGAGGGATTGATCACGGTATCCGACATAGCCCATAACATTATGGATGTGTACGATAATACCGTTTTGTCAAAGGGCAAGACCATATACAGCAATATTCTGGACACTATCAACGGCGAGATGCTGGTTGGAGATCCGAAAGACGTTTTCGACGAGGGCAAAGTCCTTATCGGAGCCGCCAATCCGGAAATGATGGAGTCATATATAGACAAAGGCGACATAGTAATAGTAGGCAACAGGTATGAGTCGCAGCTCTGCGCTATTGAGGCCGATGCCGGCTGCGTGGTTGTCTGCCTGGGAGCCAGGGTGCCGGCCACTATAATTAAAATGGCTGAGAGCAAGGGCTGCCGCATTATTGCCACGCCTTATGATACCTACATGGTAACCAGTCTCATTGGTCAGAGCCTGTCAATCGGATATTTCATGAAGAGACACAATCTGACTGTATTCGATGACGACGATTATCTGGATGATATCAGCGATGTGATGGGTTCCAAGAGATACAGGGATTTCCCTATCCTTGGTGAAGATGGCAGATACATAGGCATGATATCACGTCGTAACCTGCTGGGTGCCAAGGGCAAGAAGGTCATCCTGGTGGATCATAATGAGCGGAACCAGTGTGTAGAAGGCATAGAGCACGCGGAGATACTGGAGATCATAGACCATCACCGTATCGGAGCCGTGGAGACCATGGCGCCGGTGTTCTTCCGGAACCAGCCGCTGGGCTGCACTTCGACCATTATATATGAAATGTATAAAGAAGAAGGCGTGACGCCGGATAAGCAGATCGCAGGTCTTCTCTGCAGCGCTATAATTTCTGACACCCTTATGTTCAGGTCGCCTACAAGCACGCCGGAAGACAAAGCCGCCGTGGCTGAGCTGGCGCCTATGGCGGGTATCGATGTTGAAAAATACAGCGAGCAGCTTTTCTCGGCCGCGGGGGATCTGGAGGGAAAGCCTCTGGAAGACATATTCTATTCTGACTTTAAAAGGTTCAATGCAGGCGATGTATTCTTCGGCGTAGGTCAGATAGTATCCATGAACAAAACAGAACTCAGGGATCTGGAGAAGCGGATGATTTCGTACTTGCCTGAGGCTATGAAGGAAACGGGTACTGATATGATGTATTTCATGCTGACTAACGTGTTGAGCGAGGTTTCGGGAATCATATGCGCAGGTGACGGAGCCAGACAGATAATACTGGATGCCTTCGGGCCGGCGGCAAAGGTGGAAGAGGACGATGACAATATGATTTTGCTTACGGGAGTCATGTCGCGGAAGAAGCAGCTTGTTCCTAATATTATCAGGACGTTACAGGAAAAGAAGGCGACTGTATAATTACAGAATATTTGAAAAAAGTTTGTAACCCTTGAAATTGCCTAAAATCTCGGGGGGGGGGTTGCAATAAATGAATTTTAGGTTATAATTATACTATGTGATTGTTTTATTGTACATGTGTGATAGAACCAGAGTTGAAAGGCTCCGGCGTGGGGTATGTCGATGAATAAAGGTAAACTGACGGTTTTGATCATAGAAGATCAGGAAATCAACAGGTTGCTGTTACAGGGCATTCTGAAGAAAGAATACAATGTAGTCGAGGCGGAGAATGGCAAAGACGCCTTTGAGAAACTGAGACAGCACAAAGATATTGCTGCTATCCTGGTTGATATCATCATGCCTGTTATGGATGGTTACACCTTCCTCAGAAAACTGAAGAAATCCGAGTTTTCCTCGTTGCCTGTTATAATGGTGACCGGGGAGAAGGATGATGATACTGAGTAGAAGGTGCTTAATTTAGGTGCCTGGGACTTCGTCACCAAGCCTTATATACCAAGAATACTGATGATGCGATTGAATAATGTTATTGTCCGCAGTCAGTATTATATGATAAGTGAGGTCAATTACGTGCATGAGCACGACCCGCTTACCGGTCTTTACAATCGTAACAAATTCTTTGAAGAAACAAGATTACTTATAGAATCCAACAGGGATCAGGTCTTCGCCCTGGTACGTTTTGATATAGACAGATTTCATCTGCTTAATTCATTCTGGGGTGAAAGCGAAGGCGACCGCTTCCTGAAATTCATCGCGGGATATATACAGAGAGTCGGCAAAGAAGTTCAGCCATGCACCATGGGCAGGATCAGCGCGGACGTATTTTGCCTGTGCGTACCTTTTGACGAGGCCGGCATAACCGAATATGTTGACAATGCCTGTAATATTTTAGAAGCCTACAATAAAAACTATCTTATCGAACCATCCTTCGGCATATATGTCATTCGCGATCATGATTTGGATATCCAGACCATGTATGAGCGCGCGACACTGGCAGCCAAGGAATGCAAGGGCAAGTACATGGTCACCATGTATTACTACAAGCCTGAACTCAGCGAGAAGATAGAAAGGGAGCAGGAAATCGTCAATGAGATGCAGACTGCTCTGGACGAGAATCAGTTCGTCGTTTATTATCAGCCGAAATACAACCTCAGAAATGAGCTGCCATATGGAGCAGAAGCTCTCATAAGGTGGAAACATCCGACCAAGGGAATGATAATGCCTGGAGCATTTATTCCGGTATTTGAAAAGAACGGCTTTATTGGAAAAGTCGATTACTATATGTGGGATAAGGTGTGCCAGTGGCTCAGGAAGAGAATGGATGAGGGCCACGAATCAATACCTGTTTCTGTCAATGTTTCGCGAGTAAACATGTATAATCCTAATCTGGTGAGTATACTGGAAGATCTGGTAAAGAAATATGATATACCTCCGGAGCTTCTGAATCTGGAAATCACCGAGAGCGCATACATGGACAGCCCGGGAGTTATGGAGAAGACCGTAATGGAACTGCAGGAGAAGGGGTTCATGATACTCATGGATGACTTCGGCAGCGGATATTCATCACTCAATACTTTGAAAAACATCCCGGTGGACGTGCTTAAGATCGACATCAATTTCATGTCGGGCGTAGAAAATCAAAGGCGCAGCGAGTGCATACTTGCGTCCATAATCCGTATGGCAGGCTGGCTGGAGCTTCCTGTAGTAATGGAGGGAGTAGAGACTGCCGAGCAGGTAGATTTCCTTAAGAGCATCGGCTGCGGCTATGTTCAGGGCTTCTATTATGCCAGACCTATGCCGCAAAATGAATACGAAGATCTGATCAATGGCGTCAGACAGACCCCTGTGGAATCTATTTCGGAAAATCACAGAGAAATGTCCCGTGCTCTCTGGTCTACAGACGGCACTATAAACCTGCTGTTTAACAGCATCGTAGATCCGGTTGCTATCTATGAATATGAAGGCAACGACTTCAAGGCCCTTAGAGTAAATGAAAAATTCAATGAGTGCTTCGGTTATGGCGGAGCCTTGAACGAAGGCATGTATGGCAAGATCGGAAGCGATATCAGTGAAGAGGACACTAAAATAGTTGCTGACGCCATCAAGGAGGTAGCTGATTCTAAGGGAGAGAAATATTGCATATATAACAGGATCGCTCAGGATGGCAAACTCCATAAAATCAAGATGTACATGAAGTACTGGGGGAAAAATGAGGCGTCAAGCATAATTTTCTGTATGTTCTACGATGTATAATTGTGTAATGACACATATAATAGTTTAGTAAACCCATCGGCGAAAGTGCCGGTGGGTTTTGAAATGTAGCTTTAGCGGCCAATTCCGAGCCGAAAGGCGAGGAATCAAAATCCACCTGCTATGCGGGTGGAGTCAATAACTTGAGTTTTAGGCAAAA
>NZ_SNXO01000065.1 GCF_004362975.1 Aminicella lysinilytica
GGAGCTAATGTGCGTATTGATGTCAAGTAGGGCTATCAACTATACAGGTGGGGCCATAAAGAGTATCACTGGTGCTTATGACGCGAAATATTCACCTGTTGGTTTCTTCCTCGGAAATTCGCTCTCCGAGCTTTTGAACTAGATTCCAGGCACCTCCATGACTGATTGTTTGACCCATGGTACTACTAATAATCTCTGCAGTCTTGTTATAGGAATTATCAGTTACGACACTTGCTATCTTCTCTGCTAGGTTCGTTGATATTAGGCCTATTTTATCCATCTGCATTTCTTTATCCAGTAGATAAACCCAGACTTTACGGCCCTCTTCATCCTTTGTCTGATAGACATTCCGGGAATACTCTACTTCACCCATAACTGTTTTTATAGTAGTTTGACGTCTCCCCTTGCATCGGAGCTCCCTTTTGTTTCTGGTTTCTAGAAGATGTCCATCATAGCTTTCTAGTATGGTCTTTATTATCATTCGACCAATTTCACATGTATAATCAAAAACTTTTTTCTCTAGCTCCTTGAAAGGAATCATTTTTTCATTTAAAATAGTATTCATCATACAGCCTTCTTTCGTAAGTTTTTCTTCGTCGTTAAACATTATAAAAGAAAAACTGTATGTATGGGAAGTAGGGATTTTCTCTACTTCCTATTTTTATGCCTTATTGCCAATAATAATTATACTCTAACAAACAGCTTACAAAATTGTAAGGTTGAGCTTTTAAATCGTAAGGTTAATAAAGGGATTATTTGATTTTATAATGCTAATATTAAAACAGGATTAGAAATTACTTAAATGGAGGAATTTAATATATGAAAACAGTTGTAGAAGCAAGAAAGATCAAAAAAGTATATGGTCTAAAGGGAACTGTTTTTCCTGTTTTGCATGGAATTGACTTGAACGTTCAGGAAGGAGAATTTGTTGGAATCATGGGTCCTTCCGGATCAGGGAAAACAACTCTTTTAAATATTTTAGCTACAATAGATCAGCCAACCTCTGGCCATATCGTGATAGATGGAGAGAATATATTGAATATGAATGAGGAACAATTGTCTGCTTTTAGACGGAATAAATTGGGCTTCATCTTTCAGGATTATAATTTATTAGATACATTGACTGTGAAGGAGAATATTCTGCTTCCTTTGGCAATATCTAAAATACATGTATCAGAGCTGGAACGCAGAGTTGATGAAATTGCAGATAAGTTTGGTATTCGCCCTATACTTGAAAAGTATCCTTATCAAATTTCAGGGGGACAAAAACAGCGTACGGCGGCATCACGTGCTATAATATCAAATCCAAGATTAATATTAGCTGATGAACCAACGGGAGCATTAGATTCAAAGTCTGCTGCGGATCTTTTGGAAAGTTTAAAATCACTTAATGAACAAGATAAGGCAACAATTTTTATGGTAACTCATGATGCCTTTGCAGCAAGCTATTGTAAGAGGGTGCTTTTTATAAAAGATGGAAATATATTTACAGAGCTTGTTAAGGGAAATACATCCCGAAAAGACTTTTTTAAAAAAATATTGGATGTTTTAAATATGTTAGGAGGAAGTGCAAGTGACATTATTTGATGTAGTGAAGAAAAATATGAAAGGAAATTTTAAAAGCTACATTATTTATTTTATCTCTATGCTTTTTAGTGTAGTTATTTATTATACCTTCGTTTCTCTGCAGTATAGTACAGAAATAGCAAAGGGTATAGAATCCTCAGAGGCAATGGAGTCAATTTTTATGGTGGCGTCTGTTATACTTATACTATTTGTAAGTGTATTTATACTGTATTCAAATAGAACTTTTGCAAGAAAACGAAAAAAAGAAGTAGGATTGTATTCCCTTCTTGGTTTACAGAAAAAAACTATAGGTAGAATGCTATTTTATGAAAACTTTATTATGGGTATTATAGTATTAATAATAGGAATTGCAGTAGGGACATTTTTGTCTAGATTATTCAGCATGATTTTAGTTAGACTCCTTGGAATAGTAATAGATGTAGGCATGGTATTTTCTCTTAAGGCTGTTATTAATACAACCATTGTATTTATAGCTATTATTTTGCTTACGTCTATTCAAGGATATAGATTGATTTATAAATTTAAACTGATTGAACTGTTTAGAGCAGAACAGGTTGGAGAACAGGAACCTAAGGCATCTGTTATATCTGGCATACTGGCTGTGCTCTCTTTAATCTTAGGCTATTGGTTCGCATTTCAAAGGTTTTCGGATAATCAAGAAGTCCTTAAAAATATTAGCATAAGCCTTGTAGGAATAATATTAGGAACTATATTACTATTCTCTTCAGCGGTGGTTCTGCTGCTTAAAATGAAAAAACGCAACAGGAAAAGCTACTATAATGGAATGAACTTAATAATTACATCTAATCTAGTTTATCGAATTAAAGATAATTCCAGAATCTTAAGTGTAATATCATTATTATCTGCAGTTGCATTATCTGCCGTCAGCGTTGGTGTTGGAATGTACTATGGTTTTGAACAAAACTCTCGATTGGCAACACCCTTTAGTTATATGTATATTTCTCAGGATGAAACCTTTAATGGGAGTGTAGATAATATAATCCAAGGAGATGAAGAGCATCCTGTTATTGCTCAAACGACAATCTCCGTAATTAAAAGCAAAGGAGAAGCTTCAAGTTCAAAGATACTATCAGAAAGAGAAGCAAATGCTGATGAGAACCCTGTGAAGATAATCTCTGTAGGTCAATATAATAAGGTTGCAAATATTTTAGGATTAACTGCTCTACCTAGTATTGAAAATGGAAAAGCAATTGCAATAAGACCAATGTATACGGACTATGAATCATCTGATTATAAGGGTGAGACTATTACTCTTAATCTTCCTAAGGAAGATATAACTCTTGAGTTTGAAGATATGACAGTTGAGAGAGTAATCAATTGGAGCTATCCTGATGTGATGATTGTAGTAAATGATGAGGATTATGGTAAATTCAAAGCACAAAGTACAACGGTAGACTATGTTGGATATGTTGTAGAGGATCAAAAGACTACGAAGAAAACTACAAATGCACTGGCAGAAATCAAGACGCCAGAATCCAAGTTATCTACATTTTATACAGAATATAGGCTAGGTATAGAAGGAGCAGCTTTTAATGTGTTTATATTAGGGTTTCTTGGATTAGTATTTATTATGGCAACGGGCAGCATAATTTACTTTAAACAACTATCTGAAGTGACTTCAGATAAATCACGATACGAGATTCTTAGTAAAATAGGGGTAAGCAATAGAGATATTAGCATGTCCATACTTAAACAAAATGTATTTATATTTGGTTTACCATTAGTTATAGGTGTGGCACATTATATAGCAATTATAAATTTTCTGAAACGATTTTTTAGTAATTTGTCAGGAGTAAATTTGATTCAGCCTATAGTTTTATGTGTAATTATATTTAACTTTATATATGCAATTTATTTTGGAATTACAGTTAACTCATCTACTAAGATAGTTAATGGTAAATCTCTCCCAGTAGTTAGGACGCTAGTTGCTTTAGTCTTGATCTTTATGATCACACTGGTTGGAACATTGCTTTGGACTACTCCACCAGTAGAGAAAGAAGAACCTTATACCAGCGAGAAGATTATTTTGGAACTTCCAAAACCAACAGGTCAGCATGAGATAGGTACTACTGAAATACACTTGGTAGATGATACACGAGTTGATCCTTGGGTGAAGGATAAAGTAAGGGAACTTATGATAAGTATCTGGTATCCTGCACAGAGAGAGAGCGAAGAAAAAGCATTGTATATGAAACCTGGAGCAGCTAAACATTATGATGAAAACACTGTTACAACTATTGGATTAGATCCTGGACAAATTGACTTATCTGGCATAGTTACAAATGCATGGGTTAATGCACTAGTTGCAAACAGTGATGAAGGGTGGCCGGTAATCTTATATTCTCCAGGAGGTACAGTTCCAAGAAATTTTGGTACTGCAGTAGTGGAAGATTTAGCAAGCAGAGGCTACGTAGTGGTTACAGTAGACCACACATATGAAACTTCTGCAGTTGAATTTCCAGATGGACGTGTTGAAACTGGGAAATTAAAAGACATGAACGCAGAGACCGTGCTTAAGATGATGGATGTAAGAGTTGATGATATGAAATATGTACTAGATCAGCTTGCTGCAATACAGGATGGTAAAAACCCTGACTATGAACAGAGGAGATTGCCTACAGGTCTTGATAAAGTATTAAATCTTTCGAAGGTAGGTATATTTGGACATTCCGCTGGTGGCGCAACTTCTGCACAAGTTATGTATGAAGATGATAGGGTAGATGCAGGTATAGATATGGATGGTAGCTTGGGATATATGCCTGATTATCTGCTTCCTGTAGCTGAGTATGGTTTAAGTCGTCCATTTATGCTTATGAACTCAGGTTATAATGATGATGGAGAAGTAGATTCCCATCTAACTGCAAAGGATAGAAATTCTTTCTGGAAGAATTCAACTGGATGGAAATTGGATCTTGCCATACCCAATGGAGCACATTATACCTTTACTGATTATCAGATTCTTTTTCCGCTACTTAATAGAAAGTTAAGTATTTCGCCAAGGGTAATTCAACAAAGTATCGGTACTGCTGACCCTGATCAAGTGTTTGAGGCGCAGAGAAACTATATAGCATCATTCTTTGATCTTCATTTAAAAGATATCCCTCAACCATTATTGGATTCAACATCAACACTATATTCAGAGGTTGAATTTATAAAGTAAAGCTTAGTGATCAATTCTATATTAATGGTATAAAATGACTGTATACATGAGGTGCATACTATATATTATGTAAAAGTATAAGCTAGAAAAGATTACACCCCTATTATTCTAGAAGGTATATCTTTACACAGATCGAATATTAATGCGTATTAGTATCATTTTTCTATCAAAACACATGTTGAAGCTTGTTGTATTTTATCGAAACAATAAACCATCTTTAGGAGGCAGATTGGAATGAATATACGTGAGTATCGTCCAGAGGACTGTGAAATGATTGCGAATTTATTTTACGAAACTATTCATTCAGTAAACTCAAAGGATTACACAGAAATTCAGCTTAATGCATGGGCATCAAGAGACTTTGATTTGGTTAAATGGAATAATAGGCTTTCAAATAATTATTCTGTTATTGTAGAAAAGAACAATATAATCATTGGTTTTGGAGATGTAGATTGCAAGGGATATTTCGATCACTTATTTACTCATAAAGACTATCAAGGAATTGGAGTAGCGACTTTGATTTCTGATAGGATTGAAAATTACACATACCAGAATGGCATTCATATTATTACAACCGATGCTTCCATTACTGCGAAACCTTTCTTTGAAAAAAGAGGCTATATTGTTCAAAAAAATCAGATTGTTGAAAAAAGAGGTCAGTTATTAAAAAATTTTAAAATGCAAAAGTTACTTTAGAATATTTTTTATATCCAGTCTGTAGAGTAGCTAATTGAAATACTATCAAATTATGAGGACACGTTTTAAGTGATTTTCATATTTTAAATATAATCTAACACCAAGGGGATACTAGGCTCAACGGTCATCATTATTGCACATACAAGGCATAGTGATGAGGTTGTATTAATGTTTTGATTTAATGAAAGACTATTGATATGTTTCCCAAAACACCCAGAACAGTTGATATGTTTCCCCAGACCTCGAAAAGCTCAAAAACGGTTGATATGTTCCCCTTAACCACGACATCAATAATGAGCACTCGAGCCACGTTGAGACGGTAGTATTGATGTCAAGGGTTGAGAAGTAGATGGGTGAAAAGTCCAGTAATACTGGGTTTTTAGAGGTTTGAGAGTAAAAATCTGATGTGTCAAAATCGTGAAAATATCGGTTCATGGGAACAAGTCAAAGACGGCATTTTCGAGTGCGAGAGAGCGATTTAGATGTCAGCACTTGGCGAGTGGTCGATTTAGATAACATGGGTTTGCGAGTGGTCGATTTAGATGTTTTTTGAAAAAGCCGAGGTTGTGTGGTCAGTTTAGATGTAGGCATGAAAAAATGCTTTTATGACAGCGACAAGCCAAACTTGAAGTTGTGCTTGTGATAGTGTAAAATAGTTGTTGGTAATATAGATAATAGAATAGAGATCAGTTTCTGTGTTAAAATAGAATTCTAAACAAACAAACAACAGAAAGG
>NZ_SNXO01000066.1:0-1810 GCF_004362975.1 Aminicella lysinilytica
AACTCCAGCCCCCAAATAACTTTGGAGTTTTTGGATATTCCCCAGTTCTGGCCCCCAAATTATTTTGGAGAAACCCCAAATAACTTTGGATACCCAAAAATAACCCCCCGCAACCCGAAGGCCACGAGGGAGAATTTTGATAATCGTTATTTAGTTTTCAAACTAATTCTCTGATTCACTGTCGCTGTTTTCTCTTCTGCGCATTCCGAAGTATAATCCTGCAAGGAGTACTCCTGATGCTCCGCAGATTCCAGCCCAGAATCCCAGATCATTGCTGTCGCCTGTATCAGGTCCAGCTGAATTGTTGTTGGACGGATTATCGGAGCTTGATCCGTTTCCGCCATTTCCACCGTTTCCACCGTTGTTGTTATTATCACCATCGTCTTTATTATTGTTATCGCCGTTGTTATCATCTGATCCCGTATTACGATAGTAATTCAGTGTCAACGTATTGCTTGCTGCATCCAGTACAGCTGTCTTAGTCATTTCTGATTTCTCAGCATCGATGAAATACTTGTTTCCATCGTACATTGCCCATGCGTCTTCCGGTGTTACCGTCAGAGCATCTCCTACCTTGACTGTAGTAGCTGTCTTGACTTCTACTGTGGAAGTATTGTCCTGAGTATAAGTCTTACCCTGGTCCTTGCTTGTGTAGTAATTAGCTACTACGTTGTAAGTAGTATCCTGAACTACAGGCGGGACATACGGGACTGGTGTGATTACGAGATATCCATCAACAACAGTGATGTCTACATCATAATTCTTAGCATTTTCTCCAGTAGCTTCAAAATCATTTTTCGTCAGATCCATGTTATATGTTCCAACTTCAGTTCCCTTAGCTATAGCCTGTCTTTCAACTTTCAATGAAATGCTAACGCCTTCCAAATCTGCAGGTAAACCAGTAACTTTGTAGCCTTCAACACTCTGCTCAGTATTGTTGAATACCTTGCTATCGTTGTTTCCTGTTACAGTAGCAGCCAATTTTGCCTTGTTGATCGTCAGTTTTCCATCGACTACCTTGAGCGTTACATCATAATTGTCTGCTCCGCTCACTACGAAATCTTTCTTCGCCAGGTTCATGTTGTATGTGCCAACATTTTTACCTGTAGCTTTCGCATTGCTTCCTGATGCCAGATCTATGCTTACTCCACTTGGAAGTTCGCTGGTCTTGTATCCTTCTACGCTCTGCTCTTCTCCGCTATATGGCTTTTCTATGCTGTTTCCGGTCACTGTGATCTCGAGTGCTTTCTTGTTGATCGTCAGCTTTCCATCGACTACCTTGAGCGTTACATCATAATTGTCTGCTCCGCTCACTACGAGATCTTCCTTCGTCAGCTTCATGTCATATGTACCGGCATTTGTACCTGCAGCTTTCGCTGTCTTTCCTGCTGCCAGATCCACCTTTACATTCTCAGGCAATGTGCTCGTACTGAATCCTTCAACACTCTGCTCTTTTCCAGTATATGTCTTTGTGGCGCTGTTTCCGGTCACTGTGATCTCGAGTGCTTTCTTGTTGATCGTCAGCTTTCCATCGATTGTATTTATGCTGAACTGCTTTGTCACATCATTTCCAGCAGCATCCAGAACTTTTGCAGTTCCTTCTACCTTTGATGCGTATGTACCAGCGTTAGTTCCCTTTGCAGATGCGCTGAGACCTTCTACTGTGTACTCGTGTCCTTCAACTGTAAACTTTGTTGTCTTAAATCCACTTACACTATGCTCTTTTCCGTCATATGTAGCACTGTCGCTCTTTGCCTTAACTGTGATATCATAAGCTTCTTTACGGTCTGTTACTTTCAGTGTTCCTTCT
>NZ_SNXO01000066.1:1908-5979 GCF_004362975.1 Aminicella lysinilytica
TCCAGCAGCATCCAGAACTTTGGCAGTTCCTTCTACCTTTGATGCGTATGTACCAGCGTTAGTTCCCTTTGCAGATGCGCTGAGTCCTTCTACTGTGTACTTGTGTTCCTCAACTGTGAATTCTGTAGCATCAAAGCCGCTTACGCTATGCTCTTTTCCGTCATATGTAGCACTGTCGCTCTTTGCCTTAACTGTGATATCATAAGCTTCTTTACGGTCTGTTACTTTCAGTGTTCCTTCTGTCTTTGTGATATCATAGTTGTCCGCTTTAGTATCCCCATTCAATGTATATGAGAATGCATTCTTACTTTCTCCTACATATGTCTGAGTTCCTGTCACATCGTATGTGGCTCCGTCATTTCCGACGAATCCTTCTGATGTAACTTTGTCATTAGTGAGTGGATCTCCGTCGAACTCTTTACTGTCAGATGCACTTGTCAGTGTTACTGCTGCCTTTGCGATCGTCAATGAACCATCATTAACAGACAAATTTACCTTATATTTGTCTGCTCCACTAATTGTAAAGTCATCCTTGGTAAGCCCCATATTATAGATGCCTGCATTAGTTCCCGTTGCTATTGCCTTAGAACCTGCGTTCAAGCTTACAGACACACCTTCAGGTAAATCATTTGCATTGATTGTATATCCCTCTACTGAGTGTGACTGTCCGTCGTAAACTACTGAATCTGTGTTACCAGTAATTTCAACATTCAATACTTCTTTCTTGACCCACTTAGCGTATAAGTCGTTGGTGCCTTGAGTAGTATCATTGTCTATATACACTTCGCTTCCAGTAGCGTATGTTGTTCCGCTGCCGTCTGCCCTAGTATTCCAACCTTCAAATACATAATCACTTGTTGCCTCAGTAAACGTGTTCTCCAATAAAGCAACTTTCTCATTATTCTTCAGAGAATTGACTGTGTTCTCTGTTGATCCTGAGGCTTTTATGCCATCCGGATAATTTGCATGGTATGTAAGTGAAATTACACTCTCAATTGGTCCATACTGTGCATATAGTGTAGTATCACCCTTGATCTGTATCTTATCCTTAGGGTAATATGTATCACCAGTACCATCCTTGCTTGTATTCCAATTCAGGAATACTTTTCCAGTAGGTGCAATTATTGTTAGGCCTGAAGCTACTTCTGCATAACTGCCTGAAGCATAATTCATTAAATCAGTCGGTACAGTTCCGCTAGCAGAATCAGAATTCAAATCATAACTGACCTTATATTTAGCCTCACTTATATAGTTAGGATACAGGTCTTTGTCTGCATATACTTCTGTATCAAAGTTATAAAGTTTATACTCCCCATTACTATATGTGCTCCAACCAAGCCACTTATATCCGTCTGGTACTGTTACCTTCTTTTCATCATCGCCTTGACTCAATACTTTTCCAGTTGAATCAACAACTGTTGGCATATCTGACTTATTGATTTTCGATCCATATCCAACAGTCAATGACTTTGATTCAGTTGAACCACTATCAACCAAATCAAGGTGTGCTTTTGCAGTATACGTAGGAGCTGCCCACTTAGCATACAACGTGATATTATGTGAAGGCATGGTTTTCCCTGTAAAACTGTATGCTTCCCCCTCACAATTCTCGTTATCATACCAACCTGCAAATGTGTAACCCTCAGGTACATTACTAGGTCGTTCAGGAGTATAACTCAAACCGCTTATATCTGCTTGATACTTATTCGTTTCTGTTTTATCTACACTACCTTTGTTTATAAACTTTACGTTGTAACTATTACGGCTATAGTTAAATGTGACAGAATAGGTCTTACTATTACCTTCCTGATGATAATATGAATTATCATCTATATTCTTAGTATAAGTGAACCCATCAATATCATAATGGTCTTCTTTAGTAGTATGCCAATTAGTATGGCTTGATTTAAACGAATCCGTGTGATCTAATTCATATGTCTTTCCATCAAGAGTCTCCGTATAATAGTATGTCTTTATTGTATACTTGCCATTTTGATCAACATAGTAAAAATTCGCTCCGCCTAATGGCATTGTAGAAATACCTGACTGATAAGTATTACCATTAGGTTCAACCAACCAATTAGTTGCAGTGGATGTCGGCCACTTATCTTTGATATTCTCACCATACTTAGCAGTTATTTTTAAATCTGTAAGTTCTGATCCCTTTACATAGTAAGAACCTTCGAACGGATACCATTTTTCTACACGATTATAGAAATGAATAGTATACATTTCACGGTCATAGTAAACATTGACTATAGTAGATCCATCGCCGTTAATTGTCTGCTGAGTAATAGTATTAACAGTTTTAAAACCATCATATTTATTTGCTACGGCTGCTGTTTTCTCATCTGCAGTGCCATTCATAGTCTCTGATTCTTTATACGAATATTCATCATCATTAGCATTTTGCTGCCAATGGATTACTGTATATGTCGTCTGGCTAGCTTCCCATACTGCATAGAGAGTAACATCAGCTAGTATTCCATGTCCAAACGTATACTCATTACCATCCTTATCAGCCCAATACTTAAATGTATATCCAGCTTTTATAGGAGTAGTTGGAGCAGCAGTTACGCCACTCTTAGATACGAATTCAGGTTCAGTATATGATCCGCCATTCGCATCAAATGTCAGGTAATTGCCTTCTTCAACTTTAGGATAAAGTTTAACATTAGAATCTTTTAAAGTTACTGATGAAACTTTGTTGGTGAGTCCTGCATCTGTATACCAGCCTGTTACTGACATATTCGATGCTAATGGAACCATTACTCCATTGGTACTAATTTCTTCGTTAGCAACGCCTTCCTTAGTGAATATTACTCTGGAATCATCAGATGTGCCATCCATGAAGTAAACATAATAAGCCTGCTGGAACTGTGGATAAAGATCTACTTCTGCAGTATCTCCAACAGTCTGTGTGCCGAATGAAGTGAAGTAATCGGTGCTGCCTTTTGTAGCCCAGCCCAGGAATTTGTGTCCTTCTTTAGTTGGAGTTTCTGGTTCAACTAGTTTGTCACCGGTTTTAACAGTCTGCTCACTTACAACCTTATCTCCGCTCTCATTGTAGAACTTGTATGTCTTAAGGACTGGATCACCATCGGTGATTACGTATATTGAAAATGAACCTGTGCTCAGTGATGCTGAATCCGAAGAATCGCTCTCAGCAACTTTATCAGCAGATGTGTTATCACTGTTCATGTGATAAACATTCAGTCCATTGTCTCCGTTGAGATCAACGCTGCTGAATTTAACATCTACATTCTTCTTAGGTTCAACTTTATTACCGTCTTTATCATAGAAGGTAATATCTATCGCCTGTAAGTTTTTAACTTCGCTTCCAGCTGCCTTATCAATTGCAGTCTGAACGTCAGAGCTGCTTACTGCAGTAGCCTTCATCGTTGTACCCTCTGGGAAAGCTCCCTCAGGTGCAGAAACACTGATATCTGTTCCGCCTACGCTATCACTGAAACTCTGTTCCGGATAGCTTACAGTAGTGTCCTGGGTTGAATCTTCAGATTCAGCCGTGGTATCCTCTGTACCGGTAGAAGTAGAGTCAGTAGCTTCTGTTGTGTCAGTAGTCTGGGTGCTCTCTGTCTGAGTACTAGTATCCGTACTGGCGTCTTCAGCAAATATAGATCCGACGCTGCCGAATGTGTACATGCTGATCACTGCTACTGAAAGCAATATTGCCATCAATTTCTTTCTCATTTTTTCTCCCTCCATATGATCGATATAGTCAATAACTTATCGGTTTTTCCTAAACACATAAAAAAACCGTTTTCCATTAACATCTACGTGGTAAAACGGTTATTGTTTCCTTATTATAAATGACGAACAAACCTAAGCCTGTTCATCCTGTAGTTAATAACATTTGCAGGATAACACATTTATACACAACCGTTTACACACAATCAATTTAGTCTTATCAGTATAAATGACGAGGGTTACGAGAGAGTTAATTATCTGATAATATCCAATCGAGTAGGGGCTAGCAAGTAGCCCCTCTCACACCACCGTACATGCCGTTCGGCATACGGCGGTTCAATTCATATAATAATCTAAACAACT
>NZ_SNXO01000067.1 GCF_004362975.1 Aminicella lysinilytica
TAGTTGACAGATACGCTTACTCTGCATACTGGATCGAGACAGGAACTATGAATATGCGAGAATATTACTCACGTAATTCAAAACTATGATGTCAAGGTGGGGCCATGAGGAGAACCGGTGGTTCTCTTAAGAGATTTACTGGAGCGGATCATAGATCCGCTCTGGGGCTCCTACTGTGAAATATTCAATTGCAAAATCCACAGTATACAGATACCTTGTAGAAATGAATGACAAAGGTATGCTGGAATATGACGGTCAGGAGATACAGACAGCAGTGACAAGAAAAGTGAATCCAGATATATCTAATACAGCGATTGTGGGTTCTATTCCTTGTGGAACACCTGAGTATGAAGAAGAACATATCGAAGGATATGTAGCTTTGCCAACAGCTATCTTTGGGAAAGATGAGTTATATATTCTTAGAGCCAATGGGGAGTCAATGATAGATGCAGGTATTGATGATGGCGATTTGGTTGTCATTAAGAAAAATAAAAAAGCCAATGCTGGCGATATTGTGGTTGCACTTGTAGATAATCAAAATACTCTAAAACGGTTTTACAGAGACGAGGAAAACAGACGCATTGTTCTCCATCCAGAGAATAAGAAATTCAAAGATATATATGCCGAAGAATGTACGATTCAAGGCGTGGCTTGTCACATTATAAAAGAAATCTAACCAGTGAAAGGTAAATGTTATGAAGAATGAAGGAATTCGCTATCATCATTTTGATAGTGCGGAAATAAAATCAAGTGATTATGCAGGTAAAATAATGCCTGGCATAACAGTGGAGGTGGATACAACTTGAACACATTTTATACTAGAACTGAGATTGATGAAATCGGTGCAGGTCTTATCCAAGTATATAAGGATAAGCACCCTGGCAAGGTTGTCGCATATATAGATATTGAGCATTTCATAACAGATTTTCTGGGACTTAAGATTGAGTTTGCATCTTTTGCTGAAGATGATTATGGAAAAATCGGTTTCACTTCTGATGGAGAAACAGAACTGATGATAAATCAAAACGGAAGGGTTCTTCCCTTTTCCTTTCCGAAAAATACGATTGTCATTGAGAAGTTTCTTCTGTCAGAGAAAGAATATGGGCGACGCAGATTTACGATGGCACACGAAGCAGCACATCACATTCTCGCAAAGCTTCAAGCTGAACCAGCAAAAGCCTGTTTTCATAATGAATATGATAATGAACGGGCATATACAAAAGAAGAATTAAGCCAGATATTCAGTTCCAATGAATGGCAGGCTGACGCAATGGCAGCATCATTACTTATGCCTAGATTTTTAGTAGAAGGAGCATTAGTGAAATACGCAGGAACAGACAGCATAAAACTATATGGAGAAAGCACCCTTTCTGCAAAGGACAAGGCTGCAATCAAAAAAATGGCAAAGGCTTTAGGCGTCTCTATCAGTGCATTGAGAATTAGATTAGAACATTTGAATATGATAGAAAAACTTGATATGAAAGAGTTTATACACGCAAAGTTATTCAAAGGCGGTGAGTTTATATGAGAGTTATGAGACAACCCGCCAAAGAAATAATGCACAAGTTGCTTAAATCAAGAATTGAAGCAGAGGCTCTGAGCGAAAGAGATTTACGCTGCCCAATCTGTGATTTTATGATACAAACAGTTTATTCCGATATATCGGGACATCTCAGAGTGAAGTGCCCCAAATGCAAAGAGGTATCTACATTAAACCTCGCCTACTTCCGCAGAATGAAGATATATGCAGAAAGATTAGGCTGCAAATGTAACAAATAAATAATATACAATTCTAATCGAGCAAGCGGAGGCAACTTATATAGTTGGCTAAACTACCAAGCGCCGTACGAAGCCAGAAAGTAATAGGATAATATCCTCTACTCTCTGATTTCTACGGTGCTTTTTTTATGCTCGATTTTGCTTTGTACTGCATTAGGTCTTTCCCGTTTTGCTTGGGAAAGGTCTTTTTTTATGCACTTAACCAAGTGGCAATGCCAAATAGCGAAATATCCGTAATTTCCGAATTTTGAATGCAAAACAAAAATTCAAAATTCAAAGGAGATTACGGAAATGAAAAATAACAATTTAACAGTACATTATGAGCAGGTAAATTTAGAGGAACAGTTTGCAAAGGAATGTAAACTTATCAACCTTAAATATGAATATTACGGATATGCAGGAGATGAGAAGTGGGCAATTGTATCAGAACTTAGCAAAGAGGAGCTGATGGAAAAATACCCTGAGCTGATTCGGGAGTATATTCCCTTTGTATTACTTTCTGTTAAGCAGGGAGAAGCAATAACGGAATATAACAGAATCGAAGACAAGCACAGAAAACGCAGGGTGAATAATGAACTTGGATTTGGCTTTGATGAGGTAACAGAATACGCCCATCCAGAACTTATCCAGCCGAATTTTATAGAAAAGCAGATGGAAGAAGATTTCGACAAAGAAAGGGAATCTTTCAAAATGAAACTTTTTGCAGAAGCAATGGACTGCTTAACCGAGAAACAGAGTAAATATATCACGCTCCGTTTTGTTAAAGGTATGAGTGCAAGAGATATTGCAAAAGAAGAAGGGATTTCCCATCAGGCGGTAGAGAAACACATCAATGTTGCAATCAAGAAATTTCAAAATACTTTTGGAGATTTTTTCGGGAAATAGGTTGTCATTTCATATTTCAATTCCAAACAAGTGAAGGGGTACTTACATTGACAGACAAGCCCTTTCGATAATTTGGAAAGAGAGGTATTTAGAGATGGAATCTAAAACACAAAGAGCAATTAAAAGAGGAGACATTTTTTACTACGATTTTGGAGAAACAGAAGGGTCCATTCAGAGTGGTCGCAGACCAGTATTAGTAATTCAGGCGGATGGGTTTAATGCAAAATCGCCAACAGTAATCATTGCTTCCATTACAGCAGTTATTAAAAAGAGATATTTGCCTTCGCATATTATTCTTGGCGAAAGATACGGACTGAGCAAACCGTCAATGGTTCTTTTGGAGCAGATTAGAACAGTCAATAAGGTTGAATTGAATGATTATGTAGGTACTGTTGATGAAGAACGTATGTGGAAGAAAATCAATATAGCCATTAAGAAAACCTTCGGCTTATGGTTTACGAATCTGGAACGTACTGGAGATATTCGATGCTTATGTCCAAAGTGCTTGCACGATTATATTTCCAATCCTAATTATGTGGTAAGACGCTTAGACCCATTTGCTCCAGCAAAAGACAAGTGTGATAAATGCAATAAGGTCGGATGGGATTATATCATTTTCGATAGACGCTCTACCTTTGGAGAAAAGGAGGGGCAGTAATGGGAGCAAAAGCTGCAACATTAAAAGAGCCAAAACACGATGTTCCAGTGTGGCACAAGCTAACTATGAATATGGATGAAACAATGGCATATACGGGAATTGGCAGGGATAAATTGAGAGAAATGACGAATAGAGAAGATTGTCCCTTTGTTTTGTGGATAGGGAATAAGCGTTTGATTAAAAGAAAAGTTCTTGATGAGTATATTACGCAAATGTATTCAGTTTAATGAAAATGTCAATTATGCGATTTTGATTATCGCATAATTGGCGTATTGTAGATTTTTCGTTATTATGTGGTCATCAAATTCAAGGAGGAGTGCATATGAATGAAAACCTTACAATTTTGACAGAAGCAAAGTTCAGTGTTCCGTTATGGCATATACGGGGATAGGTAGAGACAAGCTTTATGAAATGACTAATCGAGAAGATTGTCCCTTTGTTTTATGGATAGGAAATAGGCGATTGATTAAAAGAGAAGTATTTGATAAGTGCATTGAAAAATCATATTCAATTTAAAGGATATTTCAACAAAAGGAGATGAGCAAAATGAATAAAAAGAAAGATATTCCAATTTGGCACAAAACAAATTTGTCAATTGAAGAAGCTATTATTTATACAGGAATTGGGAGAAATAAGCTTTATGAACTTACAAGCAAAGATGACTGCCCGTTTGTACTGTGGGTTGGAAATAAACGTTTGGTGAAAAGGGTGGCATTTGATGAATATGTTTTGAAGAGAAATATGATATAAGGAGGCTGAATGATATGGATAAAGAACTACTTGCCTATAAGAGGAAGTTGGAAGAAAGACTATCGGATAAACCATTGTGGGAGAAGGAGTGTCTTACGGTGGATGAAGCTGCTGAATATAGTGGCATTGGAAGAACTAAAATCAGAGAATTGATAAGAAAAAAGAAATGTCCATTTGTAACCCAAATGGGAACCCAGTATTTCATTGTTAGAAAAAAGTTCGATTCATATATTGAAAAACAAACTCATATTTAAGGAGGCTGATGTTATGGCAAAAGCAAAAAGAAAAGATAAATCAAGAGTTGTTCTTCGTACTGGAGAGCAACAAAGAAAAGATGGAACATATTCATATTCTTGGATGGACAAGAATAAAAAAAGACGATATGTTTATGCAAGAAGTCTTGATGACCTTAGGGCGAAAGAAGAACAGATTGCAAAAGATATTAGCGATGGTATCAAGGCAGAAGCAAGATATACTACGGTCAATGAATTATACGAATTATGGAAAGACCTGAAGCGTGGACTTAAAAATAATACATTTGAAAATTACAAATATATGTATGAAACTTTTGTCCGCAATCAAATCGGAGATAAGAGAATTTCTTTACTAAAGAAATCTGATATAAAAAGATATTACAATTATCTTGCTGATGAAAGATGTTTAAAAGCAGCCACTATTGATAATATCCATACTGTATTACATCAGATTTTGGATATGGCGGTAGATGATGATTATATAAGAAACAACCCATCCAATAATGTTCTGAAGGAGCTTAAGAAGTCTCACGTTTTTAAAACAGAAAAACGCAGGGGATTAACTCGACCAGAGCAGGAGCTGTTTCTTTCATATTTAAAAGATACGTCTAATGTTCAAAATTGGTATCCAGTATTTGCAGTTATGATAGGAACTGGGCTTCGAGTTGGAGAAGTGACAGGGCTTAGATGGTGCGATATTGATTTGGATGAAGGGATAATCAATGTAAGTCATACGCTGGTATATTATGACCACAGAACATCAGAGGGAAAAAGAGGGTGTTACTTCAATGTAAATACACCTAAGACTGAGGCTGGAAATAGACAAGTGCCTATGCTCGATTTTGTGAAGGAAGCATTTCTTATGGAAAAAGAAAAACAAGATATGTTAGATTTACATTGTGAAGCTACTGTAGATGGGTATACGGACTTTATCTTTATAAATCGTTTTGGACAGCCACAGCACCAAGCGACGTTAAACAAAGCAATCAGGAGAATCATTCGTAATTGTAATGATGAGCAATTCTTAGAAAATGAAAATCCTAAAGTTTTATTGCCACATTTTAGTTGTCATTCGTTAAGACATACATTTACGACCAGAATGTGTGAAGCAGGGGTTAATGTCAAAGTGATTCAAGATGCTCTTGGACATAAAGACATTTCAACAACGCTCAACATTTATACGGATGTAACGAAAGAGTTGAAACGCTCTGAATTTGAAGGACTTGATTTATATTTTAAAAAAGCGTAGAAAATGGGAAGTATGATTTCCGAATAGGGAATATCATTACTTCCCATTTTTTAAGCAGTGAGAAGACCTTTACACCATTTACCTCAAATTGTACCTAGTTTACCTCAATTTCCATTGATAGATAACCACAGTTGTCAATTTAGAAAAGTGTAACAAATGAAAGAATAAATGTTTCTGTACTTTTTAGGAAAAAATTGATAGTATGTCCGACGAAGTTCCGACGATGAAGCCATTAGACTGATAAAAACGCTGTAGCCATTGAAAACACTACGCTATGGCAATCAAAAAGTGTTACTTTTGTTACTAAAGT
>NZ_SNXO01000068.1 GCF_004362975.1 Aminicella lysinilytica
ATGCGGTGGTGTTCGTTTTACTGATATGCCTATATAAACATGTGCATAAAAAGTTTGGAGATGATGGCTGGTCAGATTCGATAGCTGTCTCTGGAGTCATTGTGCCATTTGCATTAGGAAGTATGGTTTCAATGGTCTTGATCCTAGGTTTATGATGGGATAAATGAAATTGTATCGGGTAGCATAATTACAGAAAGAGTAGAGGAAATATTAGTGAGTAATTTTTATACAAAAGTTACGCCGATTCTTGTAATCGTCAATTTTTTATTAAGTAGTGAGATCTTCAACTTTTTACTACCGCTAGGTTATTGGAGATCTGCTTTGATGGGAATAATTTGTATAACCTTGGCCATTTTTATAATAAATTTGCTTATAATAATCAGGGCGAAGAAAAAGTATAAAAGCGAGTTTTCGCCTGGAGGATACGTAATATTTGTGGTGGTTTTACCATGTGCCGCACCGTTAGTTTTAGTTGGCATACTTATTGGGTTTAACTGGACAATGGATTACATGGGGTTGTATGGCGGACTGGTTTGATTATGTTACATTTAGTGAAACACTGGTTTGAACTGGAACGCAGGATATCTTGGATTGCTGATAAAAAAGAATATGAAAAATAATCGGGCCACTGAAGCGGGGTCAAATGAGAAATCAGCGGATAGGCAAACAACTCACGTGATAAAGATGATCGTAGTAAATGTAGCCATTTTCTTATTGCTATGGCTTTGTTACTCTTTTATATCGTGGGTAGTGGTGCCATTATTGGCATATGAATTATTGCTGATATACTTACTGACTTCTAATACTGGAGGCAGGAACATACAACATAAAAAGATGTTAGGACCGTGGTGTTTGATCGTACCAATCGGCATGGGTTGTATCTCTATATTGCGGTACTCATTTTACCAGGGGTCAGAAACGTTGTGGGTTGGTAGAAGTGAGTTGATTGTGTGGATGATTTCAGTTATCATAGGGATTCTTGTTATGCTTTTGATCAATAAAAATAGCAGGATCAAAACGGGAGTAGCGCTGGGATTATTGATCATAGCAGTGGTCACATTATCTGCTGTTGGCCAAATCAAGATGATAAATGATTTACCTATTGCTAATAAGTCAATGAATGTTAACTATTACGTAGAGAAAAAATCAAATTAAAGGATAAAGTGAAAATCAAAGTGACCAAAGGATGCCTTGGCATCTGGTATATTAAATCGGGAGAAGAACAGGTAGAGAGGCAGTATAGTAGAGTGTGAGAGAGTGTGTGAACTGGAGGAGCTACTTAACCTCTACGCTGTATGTAAAGCTGTCGCCCTCTTCTCCACCCTGCCAGTCGCGAATGTAGTTGCACTGCAAAGTGGCGTTGCCTTCGGATATTCCTTTGACCAGGATGATCTCCTTGCCGCCGGCACCGCTGATATTGTCGTCTGCGTTACTGGAGATATAACGCTGGCTGATTATTTTAAGGACTTTGCTGTCGCTGCTTTTACATTTCCATATGTAACCGGTGCTGGAGTTCGAATCGAGCACCACATAAGCTAGTTGGCCCTTTGCCAGAGTATTTGTTTTGCTGCTGTCTAAGCTGATTCCTTCCGTTGACAGGAAACTATAGTCAGGATCCAGGTAAGCGCTGAGTTCCGAATAAGGCAGGGCATAATACTGAATGCCCGACGCGTATGTAAAGTAGGAATTCTGCTGGAAGACTACCGTGATACCTTTAGTGCCAAAATAAAAGCTGTCATTCTTCTTGATGGTCTTGAACTTCGTGATCTCATCTACATCGCCAGCCGCTACGCTTTTATCTATGGCTGCCCTGATACTGCTGTTGATGTAAGTCTTAGCGCCATTTACATTGCTGAAAATATCAGTGATCCTTATGTTCTTACCAGTCTCAAGGTCGTAGTTTTTACAAAGACGATACATGCTGCCGTGAGCACCGCCGGTGTACTGGTACTCATTTATAACTATACTCAAAACGCCATTCTGGTTGTACTTGACACTGTATGTAAGTCTGGTTTCGCACTTGACATTTTTATAGCCGTTTTTGCGTAGTTCCCCGGCGCTTTTTCTGCCATAGGCTAACTGCTTCTTGGCTTCTCTAAGGATGCTCGCGTTAATTGAGCGCTGGATGGTCTTGTTCTTCATTCCCTTTATTACAGGATATTTGATGCTGGCCTTCAGGCCCTTGACCTTCTTTATCTTCATAGTCTTTTTGCAGATTTTCAGGTCGTTGGCGTAAACGCTTTGACCATAAACTGTATCCGTTGTGGCCGTTTCCGTTGATCCTGCCGCCGCTGGCGTGATTTCTGAAGAGGTGCTTCCATCGTCTGCCATTACAGGTACGCACATGGCGGTGATCATGGCCGCCGAAACAATAGCTATAAATAATTTCTTGATTTTAATCATATCATTCGCCTTCCTTGAAATAATTATAGCACATATTAAAAATTATTGAATTCTTTTCTCATCAATGATATTATATTTCAGGTAGATGTGCGCGAGCCGCGTGCAGTGGCAGGGCAACATCTATTTATTAGCAGTTACAACTTAAACTAATAGACACTTACTTGTAAAGAGAAGGGATCTGAAAAATGAAAAAAGATAGTTATGGTGCGCCGATCCTTACGGAAAAGGAACGGGCACATCAAATCAAAAAAGAAGCAACTATATCGATGATAATGTATGCTGCTTTTTTTTTATGGTGGTATTTCACCGGTTACGGACTCGGCAGCGGAGACCCGAAGGATTATACATACATCTTCGGGCTTCCAATGTGGTTTTTCCTTAGCTGCATCGTAGGCTATGTGGGCTTCTGCGTAGCAACCATAATAGTAGTAAAGAAGGTCTTCAAGAACTTCAGCCTAGAAGAATCTCTGGATGATGAGATGGAAGCAAAGGCAGGTGATCAGAATGAGTAAATATAATATCACACTGATCTCCGTTCTGGTGATCTATATGGCGTTCAATTTCATATTCGGAATGTGGGTCAGCAAGAAACAGGAGCGTCTGGATGCTTCTGAAGGCACGGGATTTATCAACAACTACTTCATCGGCGGACGCTCCATGGGCGGCCTGGTACTGGCAATGACACTGATCGCGACATTTACCAGCGCAAGCAGCTTCGTCGGCGGGCCTGGCATCGCCTATTCCAAAGGCCTGGTCTGGGTGTTCCTGTCAATGATCCAAGTGCCTACGGCGTTCCTGATCCTCAGCGTGCTCGGCAAAAAATTTGCCATAATCGCCCGCAAGACGGACGCAGTCACTGTCACTGACTTCCTGAGTGCCAGATACAAATCACCTGTAGTAGTTATTGCGGCTTCCGTAGCCATGGTGCTGTTTTTCCTGGCGCAGATGATGTCCCAGTTCCTGGGCGGAGCTATTCTGTTCCAGTCGGTCACAGGCCTGTCATATATTTATGGTCTGATACTCTTCGGAGTCGTCGTGATAGTCTACACAAGCTTCGGCGGTTTCAAAGCCGTAGTCACTACAGACACCATACAGGGAATAATAATGGTGATCGGAGGATTCATCATCATGGGGACGATAATCCATGTTGGAGGCGGCGTGGACAGCATCGTGGACAAACTGAATACGGTCAATCCAAGCTGGGCGACTCCGGATCAGGGAGGCGTTACAGCCAAACCTTACGTGATGAGTTTCTGGATCCTGGTCGGTCTCGGCGTTCTCGGTCTGCCTCAGACAGCAGTTCGCGGCATGGGCTTCAAGGACACTAAATCCATGCATAACGCCATAATATATGGAACTATAGTAGTCGGATTCCTGATGCTGATAATGCATCTGGCAGGAGTTTTCGCGCCGGCTGTACTGGATTCATCAGAACTTCCGACCACAAACGGAGTGATCAACACCGATTACGTTATACCGAACCTGGTGCTGAAATACATGAACCCTGTAGTTGCGGGCCTGTTCATCGCGGCGCCGCTTTCTGCGGTAATGTCGACCATATCGTCACTTCTGATACTGGCGTCGGCAGCCATAGTAAAGGACATCTACGTGAACTATATCGCCCCGAAACACAAGAACGTTCAGGAAGAAATAGCCGATAAACCTTTTGAGAAAAAGGTGCGTGCCATGAGCATAATCACCACGCTGATAGTTGGCGCTATAGTATTCATATTTACCATTAACCCGCCGTCGCTGATAGTGTGGATCAATCTGTTTGCCTTCGGCGGCCTGGAATGCACGTTCCTGTGCCCGATAATTTTCGGTCTTTACTGGAAACGCGCCAATGCGACAGGTGTCATCGTGTCCATGATGTGCGGCATAGGGTCGTTCGTGTTCATGTCCGCAAAGGGTATCATGATCGGCGGCACGACTCCGATAGTGCTTTCTATAGGGATAGCCATAGTGGCATTCGTTGTGGGGAGTTTCATTGGAAAGGCTGA
Source organism: Aminicella lysinilytica (assembly GCF_004362975.1). GTDB lineage: Bacteria > Bacillota > Clostridia > Peptostreptococcales > Anaerovoracaceae > Aminicella > Aminicella lysinilytica. The sequence continues at coordinate 4,404 of NZ_SNXO01000068.1, forward strand.
CTACGACAAAAAGTCTCTTCAGATGTTCTTCCCGGAATAGCCCTGAGCAAATTACCGCAAATCACTATGACATATAGCCACAAATCACTATGATAAAAATGCACAAATCACTATGATATTATTGTAGAACATTAGATAAAGTGATATACTATCCTATTACGATTATATCGATGATTTAAAAAAACTGTTTGTAATAGAAGATGTGGAGGCATGGTGCCCAAATATAAGATCTAAAAGTGCAATAAGAGCGTCTAATAAAAAAGAGTTAATTGATCCATCGATTGCAGTAGCTATATTGGGGCTTGATCCGGAAGCGTTGGAGATAGATCTGAGAACTTTTGGATTTATCTTTGAGTGTATGTGTATAAGGGATCTTAAAATTTATTCACAGGCACTTGGAGGCAGAATATCATATTACCATGACAGATATGGGCTTGAAGCAGATGCTGTACTTCATTTAGAAGACGGAAGATATGCGTTAATCGAGTTTAAACTTGGTAGCAGCGATATAGAAGAAGGGGCTAAGCATCTTATAAATATTAGACAACTTGTGCGTGATCAAAATCAGAAAGAGCATCAGGTCCCTTTACGCGAACCTGATGTCTTGATGGTAATAACAGGAGGTCAAATGGCGTATACCAGGGAAGATGGAGTAATGGTAGTCCCTATCACATGTCTGAAAGACTAACATAAAATCATGCGGAATAAAAATATAAAATTGTGCGGATTGAGATTGCAAAATCATGCGGATTGGGATATAATGCATGTAGAGGTGAAACTTATGA
>NZ_SNXO01000069.1 GCF_004362975.1 Aminicella lysinilytica
TCAATTTCAATTATACTTGAAAGTGGAGCATTTGGCTCTATATTTTTTTGATCTCTCCAATTCTCTCTTTTACACCATTATACGGACACAATCGATTTTATTACTCTATAGGCTTCATTGTCGGGAAGACGGCTATGCTTATAAACTAATCGTCTATATCTCTATAGCATTGAAATACAGAGGCTCCAGGTCATCTGGTGTTTTATACAACTCTAGATTACTCTCTATATATTTAGGGTAGCAGTAACACTTTCAGTAACACGAGTAACACTTTCTCCTGACCCTGTCTTAGCCTATGATTTCAGCCTATAAAAAGAGAACCGATGTGTGTGCACCGATTCCTTTTATGCCTGCTTATGCTCCTTTTGCTTCTTTCAAATAGTCATTGAGCCCTGCGAACTCGTCCTTCTTTAGGTCCTTCGTTGCATCCGCATAGATATTAAGTGTCGTTGATACATCTGTGTGCCCCAGTATCTCCTGGACTACCTTGATATTCACTCCGGCTTCGATCATACGCGTTGTGAATGTATGCCTGAGCGAATGACAGCTGAATTTCGGTATCAGCCTGGCGTGCTCTGAGTCTCTCAAAAGTTCCTCGTCGTTATGATCCCTTATTATCCTACTTATGGCTTTGTTCAGCATCCCGTTGTTCGTGACCTCTCCAAAGCGATTGAGAAAGATGAAGTCTGTATATCCGCAGATAGACGATTTGCATGTCAGCCCCGCCTCCTCCTGGTTCTTCTTCTCAAGCAGTAATGCATCCTTTACCATATCCAGCATAGGTATCACCCTGGTGCCGGCTTCTGTTTTAGTCGAGTTGATCTCATAAGCGCAATGCCTGTTTCCATGGTCATAATAGACGAGAGTATGATTCACATCGATCCATTTATCCTCCATATCCACATCGCACCAGCGAAGCCCGGTGACTTCTCCTACTCGCATTCCTGTGCCTATCATAAAACTGAATATCGGATACCACCTGTAATATGTCGGATGATCCTTAATATAGTCCAGGAACATTCTCTGCTCTGTAAGCGTAAGGGCCTTTCTCTTCTTTGTGTCTTTGCCCCTTGCTCTCTTAAGTTCTGCAAGAGCGTTATCTAATGGATTGACCCTTATGTATCTGTCATCTACAGCAACATCAAGTACCTGATGCAATATGTTCTGGATCACATCCAGCGTATGCACACGCAGACGTTCGTCATCGACCAGTCTGTTATAAAATACTTTCACATCGGTTTTCCTTAACTCTTTTACATTGATACGTCCAAACTCAGGTCTCACATATGTGTTATACATATACTTGTAATTCTGAAACGTGTTATCCTTCAGGCCACGCTTGACCTGACACCAGAGATCGAACATATCATTCACATTGCAGCTTTCCATAGTACGAATACCATCCAGCCTGTCCTGGTCGACGCTATTTTCCTTTTCTCTTAGTTCTTTAAGAGACGTCGCGTAGATCACTTTCTTTTGTCCTAGTTTTCCCCTGTACTTATACAGATAACGGCCATCGGGCCTTTGATACTCGCCCATCTTCAGGATAACGCCTTTGCTATCTCTCCTTTTTCCATCAGACTTCTTCACCTTGCGTTTCCGCAGTGTCACCTTTCCAGTCTCCTTTTGCATTTTCTCCTCCTGTCTTATATCGAATACATTCCATCAATGTACTCATCCAGCTTTCTCCTTTTAAGCAGCTTTCTGCTCCCTATGCATAATACAAACTCGCAATCTTCATCAGCCGCAATTTCTCTTAGTTTGTTTATTCCTATGCCTGTATATACAGCGGCTTCTTCATATGTCAGATTACTTTTCTTCCATATAGGTATTTCATATCTCATTTTTACTCCTCGCTTTCAATCACATAATGCAGGCTCTTATTAGCTCGCATCTTTATCTGTGACATAATGATAACCGAGGTGTTAATTATGGTCGACGATACGAATCTCAGAATCGCATCATTGACCTATATGTTCTACCTCTCTATATTGAATACATGTCTTCTATATATTCATCAAGTTTCTTCCTCTTAAGTAGTCTCTTGGAACCTATCCATAATACGAACTCGCAGTCCTCATCATTTGACATTTCGCGAAGTTTGCAAACGCCTACTCCTGTATATGCTGCTGCCTCATCAAGCGTCAGATTACTTTTCTTCCAAATCGGTATATCATATCTCATTTCTATTTCCTCCTTCTGCTTCTTCTCTGGCTATGTCCGTCCTCATCGCATTCGCTTGCGTGGCATGCCTTCTTTACCTTCTTCATTTCTGATTTAGTGAGCGCGCATCGATAATCTAAAAGCTGTGTTTTGGATATGGTCTTACGCTGCTCTGTCATTACCATGGATTCCCCCCTCAGACCTTTCCTCATGGGAATGATCACATGAGTTTTCATTCCCGAATTCTTGATCTTGGTCGTTACCATAGCCACGATGACTGTAGGCGAACTAACATTGAGCCAATCTCCCTGTGTTACAAGCACCGGCCGCTTTCCCTCCTGTACGCTCCCTATCTCATCCTCAGGAAGGTCCGCATCGTATATCTCGCCGCGCTTCACCAGCTCAGCCTCAAATCCTGTTTTGTTCATTTGTTCCTCGCTTCCCTGATACGGATACACATATCCCGCAGGGTGCGTGTGTGGATCTAACATGTAAACCGGCACAGGATCGCATACTTGACAAGCAGGTACGACAAAACCGCGCCGGTGTTTTTCTTTGTTAAGATCCATATTTGTCCACGACGCCCCTGATCTGCGGGAATCTTTCAGGCGACCGCTTTGCGGTGCAGTCTCACGGGCGTTTGCCCCTCCGAGGTTCTCTCCGAGCCGCCCTCATTGCGTGTTCCTGCATCCCTGCAGGGGCTGTGACTGGACGGGAGTATCATTGTCCTCTTTGGCTTTCGTCGCACGTGACGGGTGCTGCCCGCCTTTTGAAACGAAGACATTTTCGCTCGCCCGAAGGGTCATGGCGCATCGTTTCCGCATGCTCACGTTTTACCGATACCAAAGAGAAAGTACCTGTTGATTGTGTATCCGATTTTCAATGTTCTACGAGAGGCATTCTCTGCTCCGGCCGTTGCCGGATATATTTGTCCTCTCACCTATCGGATAAAAGCAAGGCAAACCACAACCTTGATCAGAATAGTTTCTTTAGCTTTTTAATTATCACCTGATGTCTCTTTGAAATTGCCTGTTGCGACACGCCTTCAACCTCCGCGAAAGCCTTCATCGAGTACCCTTTGTAATACACGTATTCTATAAGTTTCTGCTGCGCCGGCGTCAACTGGCTGATAGCCGCTTCCAACCTGCGCATCTCATCCTCCTCGGTCTCGACGCCGATGTTATAGAAGGGGTCATCCTTCTGCGTGGCATTCCAACTGCCGCGATCCATATCGCTGTCCAGACGCAGGCAGTGCCTCCTGTTCTTCCTGTCAGCGCTGTCCTCTTTTCTTCTCATATCAATTACCATATCCCCGATTTCCTCTCCTACTTCGATTTCGATAACTTCATTTACATAGTCATATTTGATTTTCATTTTTACCTCCCGGATTTCAAAAGATGTAACTTCCTTATCCAGAAGGTCATGGCCCACGGGCTTGTCTCTGCGGTCTGCTGTTCATGCGCATCCTGCGGTCTCCTTTCAGGGCACAAAAAAAGGCCTAGAGCAAAAGCTCTGGTCTTCGTGAGTGCCAACGTCTGAAAGACTGGCAGCATTTATGGCCGCAAAACAAAAGCCCCCCGCCATTAGGCGCGAGGCTAGTCGTTGCTTTTATTCTATTTCGTATATGCTGCTATCTCCCAGCATACACATTCTATACTACCTGAAGTTTTATATCAGTAGCAACGGGGTCGGTTGTTTGTCGCAATCGGGTATCAATGTAGTGTCAAATTGCCAGCTCATCCCTCAGATCTTTTATGGATGATCCCCATAAGGCAAGTCCGAAAATGATCACAGCTTCCTTCTTTCTCCTATAGTAGGTGCTTCTCTCCATATTGAATTCGTCCATCATCTCCCTCTCCGTATATTCGAATCTGTTGAGGTAATATGCGGATAGCATCGAGAAGTAAAGTTCGCCATTGATCGGACATTCCTTGACCTTCAACATGGCTGAGTCGACTATCTCGACCATCCACTTTGTCTCGAAAAGGCTGTGTACCTTTTCTTCAAAGCGATCTTTTCCTTCTTCCGGTGCAAAGGTCTCCAGGTAGATCAACGCTGTTTCCATATCACTGCTGCAATAATATTCCTTCTCATACAGTTCACATTCTTCCCTGACCTCAGATACAAAATCTACCGTAGTCCAGCATACATCCCTGTAGCTCTCCAGCATGAGTTTCGCTTTTTCATAAAGCTCATCCTCGTTAAAATTACCTGCCGCACACATTCTGTGTATGCGGCTCTTCGCATTTGAATTGTTCATCGTTTCTCCCCTCAGAAACGGCTCTGCTTTGGATCCAATAGGATCCGTTCTGTTCTGAAGAAAAGGGAAAAGAGCTCCCATAATACTATTTTACACACTTTGCTTCTTCCTTACTGAGCGCATTTCGTTTAATAGGTATATTATAAACCATGCCAAAACAAAAAGCAAACGTATGTTCGCATAATGGGCGATTTTTTGCCCTTCTTGGGCACTTTTCTTATAATGAATGTGCCCGAATTTGTTCTCAAATCATGACCACCGGCTCAGCCGGTGGTTTGTTTTGGCCCTAGAAGGGCCTGTTACCTGCCACATCTTAAGATGTATTGAAAAGTCCACCAACCGCACCACTTTCTCTACAAACCCTAAAGGGTTATCTGTTTTTCTTACCGGTGAACGGGTCTATGTACTCTTTCATTGTTAATTGA
>NZ_SNXO01000070.1 GCF_004362975.1 Aminicella lysinilytica
TCGCAAGTTGCAAAAACTTCAACTAAAGTTTTTGATACTTGTATTATCTCAGATTCAGGTGGGTTTGAACAGGTACATGTGGTTTACCACTTACGAATATGCTGGTGCTGAATGAGTACAGACCGACTACGCATATAGCCAGCAATAAAGCCAATAACTTCTTCTTTTTCTTCATTTTCTTTCCTTCTTCCCACACTGTTTTCTGTAATAACCTTGGAATCAAGGCAATAAAAAAAATTGCCCATAATAAGGCAACTGGCAATCTGCACATACAAACCATCGCAATGAAAAATAACACTTTCCTTCTTACTCACACAGACCCTGTAGTTTTGCGTCACCGAATCACCTCGGCTTTGCTTTTTACCCCTCTATGTTACACCTATGCCAGACTATTTTCAAGAGCAATGCATGAAATTTTGTGCAAAATAACCGCCGGTAAACCGCCGCCTGCGGATAGAAAATCCCCCTGCGACCACGAGGGCCGCAAGGGGAAATCTGATAATCTTTAGTTTCCAGCTATGCTATCTAGTCGTTATTTTCTCTTTTGCGCAGTCCGACATATAATCCCGCAAGGGCCACACCGGATGCTCCGAGTATTCCAGCCCACAATCCCAGATTGTTATTGTCGCCGGTCTTGACTCCAGCTGATTTATTATTGGATGGAGTATCGGAATCCGAGCCTGTGTCAGTCTGAGGTTCATCGGTCTTATTATCCTCGCCCGGCTCATCGGTTCCGCCTGCATTACGATAGTAGTTCAGCGTCAAAGTATTGCTTGCTGCATCGAATACTGCTATCTTGGACATTTCCGACTTGTCAGCGTCTATGAAGTAGCTGTTTCCGTCGTAGGTTGCCCATGCGTCCTCAGGAGTTACCGTAAGCGGATCGCCTACCTGAACTGCAGTTGCTGTCTTGACTTCTACTGCGGTCGCATTATCCTGAGTATAGGTTGCGCCCTCATCATTGCTCGTGTAGTAATTAGCCACTACATTGTAGGTGGTATTCTGAACTACAGGAGGCTGTGCTTTGTACTCATATGTATTAGTGATGTCCGAGAACATGTCTCTATCAGCGTTTGCAATTTCGGTCTTATATCCGCTGACCTCTGCTTCTTTTACGTAATAATATACCTCATTTCCATCTTCGTACTTCGGCAGATTCATTACGCGCGTCCACTTATTAAAGTCATTGGTACCGTCTTCTTTCGCCGACATAGTAATTGTCTCAACAAAGGTTCCATAAGGCTTCTCTGTATCAACCGTCATTGCTCTTGCTACTTCTCTTACAACGACCTTATAAATATCAACGGTTATCGTATCAGGACGTGAATTGTATGAATTGCTATTATCTGCCCAGATCTTGTTGATTGTGAATTCTGTCGTTTCCTTGTATGTATTGGCGAATACCTGATGTTCAGTAGTTATTACTGGTTCCGCTGCCGTCAGTTTGCCACTTCCCTTGTCAGATACTGTAATACTTACAATGATTGGCTCAGTATCGTAAGTGACATCCTTCTGTTTGTCATTTACCTCTGTGATCTTGTAATAATATGTGCCAACATCAGTAAATGTCAGATACTTAAACTCAACCTTACCATTTGCATCATTAGTAGCTGTCATATATTCCGCACCAGTGGCTTCAGTATTACCGAAAGCATCAGTCACTTCAATTGCTTTGAAGGTAAACTGTCCGGCTGTCATGACATTAATTCCATTCAGTAATTTCCCTACAGTCAAAGTATACGGATCTGTATCTTCTGCATCGTATGAATTTTTGAATTCAACAGCTTCAATTTCTTTGCCCTGGACTTCATTATCATAATGATAATAGGTGATCGTCTCCTTGAGCTGGCCTTCAACGTCCTTCACATCTACCATCACCAGGTATTTGTGGCTGTCATAATCGTAGCCGGCTTTCTGTCCTTTGACCTCACTGAGTGTGTAATAGTATGTACCTGCTTCTTTGTACGTCTTAGCAAAAGATATGCTGCTGTCGTCATTATTAACTACCTCAGGACTTGATCCCGGTGCTACATAATATTTGCCATTGTTCTCTGTAACTTCGCTAAGTTCAAATTCAAATATGTTGTCCTCTGTGAATGTCCATCCTGAAAGGTTCTTAGTAGCATTGATCTTAACATCTACTGGTTTAGGTGCATACTCATTCACGAACTTCTCCACATTGCCAGCATTATCCTTCGGATAAGTCGGTGTCGCTTTCAGTTTACCAGCATTATCTTGGTCAGCTGCAACGTCTACCTTGACAATGATAGTATCACTATCGTACTTAACACCTGTCTGAACCGGATCATCCTTCACTTCAGTAATAGCATAGTAGTGTGTGCCTGCCTCGCTATAGCTTATTGGTGCAAAGGTAACTTTGCTGGCATCGTTTTCCACGCCGTTTGTTGTAGTAATAGCTTCAGCATCGTCGAGTGCATTGCCATCCTTATCACATTCTATTGCCTGAAATTTAAACTGTCCACTTAGCAATGTCTTCCCAGTAAGTTCCTTAGTCACGCTCAATGCCAAACTGTCCGCATCCGGAGTATAATCATAATACAGATCTATAGTGTTGGATGCTGGAGCTTCAATTATTTTAAGGCTCGTATTATTGTCACTGCCACCGTACTTTGCCTTAGAATATGTATATCCTGCTTTAGCTCCATTATTGATCATATCGGTTGTAGCAGTCATATCCGTGCATCCTACTATGGCCGTAGCTGTTGCAGCCTTAGTAGCATCCTTCGTGTATGTGCCCTTATCATCGCCATAATAGTAATTCACAGTGTAATGAGTCACATTAAGAGTAGGCACTTCAAATTTTAACGATTTAGCTTGGTCTTTACCCTCGCTGTCCTTCACTGTGTAATTCAGCTCGGCGCTGTTATTGGTTGCTACCTGTGTAAGAACGCTGCCTCTGTCACCTGTAAGCTTATCAAGGTCAAGCTTCACATAGTAAGTCAGCGTATAGTCGCCTGCTTTCAGATCGCCGTCACAAAGTGTCCATGTATAAGTATCACCTGTTTGGGTAACTGTGTTGCCGGACGTTCCTGTAGGTGCCGTTGTAACAGCAGTACTATATCCCTCACTCACATATGGAGTGAAAGTGAAATTCTTAGTTGCATCTGTGCCTGAATCAGATCCCACTATGTCAGTGACTTTTGCCGCAGTTCCCGCTGCAACTTCAACTATCTGCCCGGCGATCTTGCTGAATACCGCTGTCAGATCACTGCCTGCATTATATGAATTATTTGCATCAGCTACGCTGTTCATAACCTTTTGCGCATATCCATTAGCGTTCACATGGAAGCCTATTGAATAAAGTGTGTTCCCATCAGTTTTAGCCAGGTATGCCTCACTGACTGTTCCATAGCCGTTATTGGATATTCTCATTGAGTTATCTTTATAAACCGTATCACCAACATTTACATCAATAGCATAATGGTGATGTCCTTCCTTGTAATAATAGTATCCCTCATGCTGCTCACCCCAAAACCAATCGTACCACGGCTTCTGGTATTTTATCTGATGATAATTGCCCCTACTATCCTTATATAGATAATCTGTCAGGTTGGTGTCCTTGGTAACCTTGATAGCTGTGTATTTCACACCTCCAGCAATGTAACTGTCATTTCCTTCTAATTCATAGTCACCGCCGTTGCCAACTCTGTTATCATAATTAAATGCTGTAATTCTGTAAGGCCACTCTGAACTATTATAGTTATTCCCTGCGTCAGCAGCGCTGACTGCAGCCGTCCCCTTATAACTGTACGTAGGCTCGCCGTCACTCAGGACAACTATAAATTTATTGTCAATTTTATTATTCAGGCTTTTAACCTCAGCGCTCATTAATGCCCTGGCCTGATGTATGCCAGCCTGAATATTGGTTCCTCCATCAGCATTCAAACTATCTATACTTTCATGTAAATCACTTTTGCTGCTGGAAAAATCAATATCGGTTGTAGCTGCGCCTGCATAAGATACTATGGCAACTTTAACGTCTGCGTTCTGCGCAGCGAGAATCTTGTCAACGAAATTTTTTGCTGATTTCTTCAAGCTGCTCATCTTGCCATATTCATTCATGCTGCCAGAACGGTCGATTACGAGTACTACTCTCGTGGTTTTAGTTTCTACCTTCTGTGTAGTGTCTACATGAACTTTTAGATTCACCTGGGCAATGCCCTGGTCTTTGTCTGCCCACTTTGCTTCTTTGGTAGTTGTAACTGGATCAGTATTCTTTTCATTAGCTTGACCGGTTGTCGCAAATATTGATCCTATGCTGCCGAATGTGTACATGCCGGCAACTGCTACCGCAAGCAAAAGAGTCAATAATTTCTTTCTCATCTTTTACCTCCAATAATCAATCCACAATAACTTAATTCAATGAAAATAGCTGCTCCTTCTTCGAACTGATAAAAATAAGCAGTCAGACTTGAGTTTTAATACTGAGAGCAAAAACTTATTATCCATTACTGCTTAAACACACGATTCCTTAACTTACTGAAATTATAAGCCTTTGCAGTTATAGAAGGGTTAAAAAATCATACTATAAGTGCTAATATTGTGAATTTTCTGTTGTATTTGTTGGAATTTCAATAAATTATTTTTTGTGCGAAACCCTCCGTGAACGTATGTTCTTCAGCCGCCAAAAATAAGGGTATCCAAAGTTATTTGGGGGCAAAATAAATTCCACAAACTGGAATGATATGGAATAGTCTTACAAACTTTTTGGGGGCTGGAGTTGGGGGCA
>NZ_SNXO01000071.1 GCF_004362975.1 Aminicella lysinilytica
GATGTGAAACTTGCAAATCGCTTTTGGGGTTCGTCGGCAACTACGCCCCACATGGACTTTCACCACAGATTGACGGCATGCCCGTCATACTAAAACCTGGTAGCCACACTGTTGTGCAACTACCAGGCATAATTAGATATATCTGTTATGATTCTCCTACATTTCTTTTAGTGTCTTTAGCCATCGCCATAATAAATTCCTCGGGAGAAGGTCTTTCATCTCCTAAACTCATCATCTTCCTGTATTCCATTGTATTTTGATCATTGTTGGCATAAGCCACATCTATAGCCTTCTCCATTTCGGCATAAACCTGTTCTGGAGTAGTATCATTTTGGCTTGCTAAACGCTTCAAAATATTACTAAATTCTTTATCCATTTCTTTCCTCCTCATGCCTATAGTATATAGCATTGGGAATCTTCTTAGTACTTACAATTATCAATAATATACTATCAATTTCGACCTTTTTCAACCTTATCAGTATTCCCATTAATTATTCATTCAATCCCTCGCCGGGCTTCGTTGTCATCAGTTTATACAACTTCGTATCCTTTGGAAAACTGTTAGCAAACGGGACGAGACTAGACCCGACCTTGATCAGGCCGTGCCCGGCATCCACGTTAGTTATATACGAAAGCTGCAGATCCGAGATGTTAAGAAGCTTAGCCAGCTCCTCTCTGTCCGTAGCCGCCTGATTCAGCATGACTATGAACTCAGAGTTTGAAAGCATGGTCCTTGCCGTATGTGACTGCAAAAGGTCATCTACATTCTGAGTTATGCCCGTGCAGTAAGCTCCGTACTTTCTTACTCTCTTCCAAAGTTTGAACAGAAACTGCGCCGAATACTCGTGCATAAACAAAAGGTATATCTCATCGATGAACAGAAATGTCTGCTTTCCCTTCTGTCTGTTGCTCGTGATACGGTTCAGGATAGAATCCAGTATGACAAGCATGCCTATTGCTCTCAGCTGTTCGCCCAGTTCAAGGATGTCATAGCATATGAGGCGATTGTCAGTATTTACATTAGTCTGTTTTGCGAAAGTGTTGAGAGAGCCTCTTGTAAAGAGCTCAAGCTCAAGAGCCAGTGACTTTGCCTCTGGCTCCTCCTGTTTAAGAAGCTCATCCCTGAAATCCCGAAGAGTTGGCGGCGTACCTTTGTAGTCACCCTGCTTGTAGTAACGATAAACATTCTCAGTGCAGCGGTCTATAATAGACTGCTGACCTTTTGCAAAGTGATGTCCCGCTATGATCTGCTCGCAAAGCGACTGCAGAAACTGTGACTTCTCTATAATAGGATCCACCTCGCCATAGTCTTTACTCATGTCCATTGCGTTTATGTGATTAGGTGATGTGGCCGAGATCTCTATTACAGATCCACCCATAGCTCTTACAAGTGGCGCATATTCTCGCTCAGGATCTATTATGATTATATCTGCATCTGAAGACAGCATGAGATTCGTGATTTCGTTCTTACCTGTGAATGACTTACCGGAACCGGACACGCCAAGGATGAAGGAATTACCGTTGAGGAGCTTTCTCCTATCAGCAATCATCATGTTCTTGCTTATGACATTCTGCCCATAGTATATCCCGTTTTCGTCGTATACTTCCTGTACCCTGAAGGGCATGAACACCGCAAGGCTCTCTGTAGTGAGCGTCCTGAAGGCATCGATCTTTCTCACCCCGAACGGCAGCGCCGTCATGAGTCCGTCAAGCTGCTGATATCTCAGCACCGAGAGTTGACAGAGATGTTTCCTTGCCGTTGTCAGGATGGCCTCAGTATCATTATCAAGCTGCTTCTTTGTATCCGCAGTATGAACGATTGTAACGACTGCAAACATCATCCTCTGATCTCTTGTAGTAAGATCGTCCAGAAAGTCTTTTGATTCCTTTCTCTGCTGCTCCATGTCGTACGGCACTACCGCAGAAAAGTTGTTGTTCATATTCTGCCTTCTCTGCCAGTTGGTTATATTTGTCTCGACTCCAAGGAGCCTACTCTCGACTTCTCTTACCGCTTCATCTGTCGGTACAGGCACCACATCGATCGAGAGCATCATGTTCCTGTTTACATCGGTAAGCTCCGCAACCATGCTGTCCTTGATATATGACGCATAGTCCCTTAGAAGCAGTACTCTTCCGTATCTGCCGCCTATCATGAAATTGTCTCCATCGTTTTCGAATCCGTCAGGACAGATATAGTCCTTGAAATCCGCGCCCTTCTTCATGTGGTCTGCAAAATCGAAGTGGAAGGTAGTTTCCTCGCCGCTCCTCATGAAGTCGTGTATGATCCTAAGCCTCGCTTCTCCGTCAAGCTCCGTGCAGACAGAGCCAAGTCTTCCGAAGTGTGATATGAGATCGGTCCCCACTCTGGAGAAATATGTCCTTGCATCCTCTATGTCTTTCTTTGCTACCGATACGGTCACATACTTATCCTGCACTATGGAATTCGATCCTGTGGCTTTTTCCATGAGCATATGGTTGTATTCCTGCCTGTACTCGTTGAGGCCGTCTTCCTTCATGTCTATAAGTATCTGCTTCTCAAAATCATCCCTATTGAGCCTTCTGTTGTTGATAGTGATCTTGGTCGTTGCTCCGCTGTCGAAAGAGTTGAGGAGCTCTGAATACTCCAGGAACATTGCCTCCTTATCGTCCTTTGACGCCACCGCGTAGTTTATATCCTCAAAGCGGAACATTTTGCTATACTTGTTTTTTCCGGACAAAAATACCCCGTCCGGCCATATGGTCTTGACGGGGATCATGTCCTGCAGCTTCTTCGGCACCTCGACCTTTTGCTTATCCTGCTTCATCATATTAGTCAGTGTCTTTATCATGCTTTCGTCTCCTCTCTGTTATCCAGGCCAGCATTTTCATTTTCAGCCTGTACGATCTTTTACTTTCTCTTTTCTTTCGCTCTCTTGCGTCCCTGATTGTGGTGACATACATATTGGTATTCCCGAAATCAAGAGTCTTCGGCATGAGTACCTCCGACTTCAGAAATGCCCACAGGAACTTCTCTGCTGTCATCCCGTTATATTTCAGAAAGCCTATGGCAGCAAAAGGCACAGCTGCAACTATGCACACCCAGCTTACTGTCTCAAGGCCCAGGATCGGCCGCAGTGTAAAATACACTACGACCGCGACCCCGCAGGCCAGGACAGAAAAAACGAACTGCCGAAGTGACAGTCCGAAAAACATGGATTCCGTATAGTTACGGATCTCTCTGTTTATCTTAACTTCCATTTGCTACCTCCCTGCCTCTGATACTCTGCTTCCAAGTTCCGGCGCCGCCTGCATGGTCTCAAGCTTTCTTTCTCCCATGTCAAAGTGATAGACACTGTCTGAAAGCACATCCTTTGGCGCGACCACAGAACTGTTTGCATCCTTTACCATATCCGTGAGCTGTCCCGCATCAAAGCCTGCTGATTCCGGTACCACTATGACTTCATGGAGCGAGCTTGGAAGGACATAATACCCCTCACCTATCTTCTCGCTGATCTGCTCCTGGATCTCGGGATAAAAAAGAGCAGAGGCGCCAAGCACTCCACTCGTATTCGACAGGACATACATATTGCTTCTCTCATAGAGAGGTCCTTCTGTGTCCAGGACATTGCTATGTGAGATCCCGAACATATTCCTTTCCATATCCATCATGACCGGCGGATCTACACTTCTCACATTGGAAAGAGCATCAAAGAACAGTTCTCTTTTATCGTAACCGTACTTCTCCATCATATCTTTTGTGATAGTGGTCCTCCATTCTCCATCCTCACCTGATCTCAGCTTTATGTCACAGACAAGAGCGAGGCCATTGCCTACCGGCATATATGGCGTGTTCACAAGATACATGCGGTTGCGCTTCATCTCAAGAAGTCTAAAAGTCAGTTTGTCCTTTATGCTGCTGTAATCAAGCGGAAGCTCATCTGGCTTGATCTCAGGTCTTTTTGCTTCTTTGAACACGTCCGCAACTTCCTGCATCAGTTCTTTCATGGATTCTCCGTTTTCGAAGCGCTCATAGAAGCTGTCAAGATATATGTTAGGCGATATGTCATCATCTCCTTTTTTGAGAGATACTCCGTGAAGCTCTATATCATTACACTTGAGCACTGTATTCATGGCAAGAGTAGTGCCCTTTCTCATATCTTCCGGAAGCTGCTCCAGAAGCTCATCCATTGCCCTTCCCCAAAATTCCTGCTTATTCATTTTTATCTTCTCCTTCCATCAGCATCTCTTTGAATGCTGTGATCCTTTTGATTTGTTCCGACATTTCTACCGTCATTTGTTCCGACATGGTTTTCTTGTATGATGTATTTGAGTCCAAATACATGCATACTCTCCTTTCTTTCTTCAATTTTGATATAATCAATTTAACACTGTGGACTTTTTATGATT
>NZ_SNXO01000072.1:0-1460 GCF_004362975.1 Aminicella lysinilytica
GTGGACAGCGGCGGACGGGTGAGTAACGCGTGGGCAACCTGCCCTTCACTGGGAGATAGCCGCGGGAAACTGCGAGTAATATCCCATAATGCAGCATATCTACATGGATAAGCTGCCAAAGATTCATCGGTGAAGGATGGGCCCGCGTCTGATTAGCTAGTTGGTAAGGTAGCGGCTTACCAAGGCGACGATCAGTAGCCGGCCTGAGAGGGCGGACGGCCACATTGGAACTGAGACACGGTCCAGACTCCTACGGGAGGCAGCAGTGGGGAATATTGCACAATGGGCGAAAGCCTGATGCAGCGACGCCGCGTGAGGGAAGAAGGCCTTCGGGTCGTAAACCTCTGTCCAAGGGGAAGAAAAAAATGACGGTACCCTTGGAGGAAGCCCCGGCTAACTACGTGCCAGCAGCCGCGGTAATACGTAGGGGGCAAGCGTTATCCGGAATTACTGGGCGTAAAGAGTGCGTAGGTGGCTGCTCAAGCGCGGGGTTTAAGACAACGGCCCAACCGTTGTCCGCCCCGCGAACTGGGTAGCTTGAGTACAGGAGAGGAAGGCGGAATTCCTAGTGTAGCGGTGAAATGCGTAGATATTAGGAGGAACACCGGTGGCGAAGGCGGCCTTCTGGACTGTCACTGACACTGAGGCACGAAAGCGTGGGTAGCAAACAGGATTAGATACCCTGGTAGTCCACGCCGTAAACGATGAGCACTAGGTGTCGGGTACGTGAGTATTCGGTGCCGCAGCTAACGCATTAAGTGCTCCGCCTGGGGAGTACGCACGCAAGTGTGAAACTCAAAGGAATTGACGGGGACCCGCACAAGCAGCGGAGCATGTGGTTTAATTCGAAGCAACGCGAAGAACCTTACCAGGGCTTGACATCCCTCTGACAGATCGGGTAACGCTGATCTTCTCTTCGGAGCAGAGGTGACAGGTGGTGCATGGTTGTCGTCAGCTCGTGTCGTGAGATGTTGGGTCAAGTCCCGCAACGAGCGCAACCCCTACTGTCAGTTGCCATCATTAAGTTGGGCACTCTGACGGGACTGCCGGGGATAACCCGGAGGAAGGCGGGGATGACGTCAAATCATCATGCCCCTTATGTCCTGGGCGACACACGTGCTACAATGGCCAGCACAGAGGGAAGCCAAGGAGCGATCCGGAGCAAAACCCCAAAGCTGGCCCCAGTTCGGACTGCAGGCTGAAACCCGCCTGCACGAAGCCGGAGTTGCTAGTAATCGCGGATCAGAATGCCGCGGTGAATGCGTTCCCGGGTCTTGTACACACCGCCCGTCACACCATGGAAGCCGGGGGTGCCCGAAGTCGGTCGTCAAACAGACTGCCTAAGGCAAAACCGGTGACTGGGGTGAAGTCGTAACAAGGTAGCCGTATCGGAAGGTGCGGCTGGATCACCTCCTTTCTAGGGAGACATGATTACTGTCTATGGGTTATCTACATGGGCA
>NZ_SNXO01000072.1:1556-4203 GCF_004362975.1 Aminicella lysinilytica
GGTCACATGTCAGCCGAAGATGACTGGAAGGTCACGGCATAGCGGGTAATACCCCCGTAGGCGAAGGCATGTACCACAGGACAGGATCCAGAGTAGGACCGGACACGTGTAACCCGGTCTGAAGCCGGGGGGACCGCCCCCCAAGCCTAAATACTACCCAGTGACCGATAGAGAATAGTACCGTGAGGGAAAGGTGAAAAGCACCCCGGGAGGGGAGTGAAATAGAACCTGAAACCTTATGCCTACAATCGGAGGGAGCGCAAGTGACCTCGTACTTTTTGTAGAACGGGCCAACGAGTTATGGTGTGCGGCAAGGTTAAGGAGCTGGAGCTCCGGAGCCGTAGGGAAACCGAGCCTTAATAGGGCAGAAGTCGTATGCTGTAGACCCGAAACCGGGTGACCTATCCATGTGCAGGTTGAAGTGTCCGTAAAAGGACATGGAGGACCGAACCCATATCTGTTGAAAAAGGTTGGGATGACGTGTGGATAGCGGTGAAATTCCAATCGAACCCGGAGATAGCTGGTTCTCCCCGAAATAGCTTTGGGGCTAGCCTCGTATTGAGATGCCTGGAGGTAGAGCACTGAATGTTCTAGGGGCCTTCACCGGTTACCAAAAACTATCAAACTCCGAATGCCAGAGCATCATATACGGGAGTCAGACCACGTGAGATAAGTTTCGTGGTCAAAAGGGAAACAGCCCAGACCGCCGGCTAAGGTCCCAAAATACAGACTAAGTGGAAAAGGATGTGGGATTGCACAGACAGCTAGGATGTTGGCTCAGAAGCAGCCATTCATTCAAAGAGTGCGTAATAGCTCACTAGTCGAGTGATCCTGCGCCGAAGATGAACGGGGCTAAAGTCTGTTACCGAAGCCGCGGATACGTAAGTATGGTAGGGGAGCATCCTATAGGGAGCGAAGCAGTTTCGTAAGGAACTGTGGACCGTATAGGAGAGAGAATGTTGGCATGAGTAGCGTAAGGCAGGTGAGAATCCTGCCCGCCGAAAATCTAAGGTTTCCTGAGGAAGGTTCGTCCGCTCAGGGTAAGTCGGGGCCTAAGCCGAGGGCGAAAGCCGTAGGCGATGGATAACAGGTAGAAATTCCTGTACCACCGAAGGTCATTTGAGCAAAGCGGGGACACAGAAGGATAGACTGAGCACGCCGTTGGTAGAGCGTGTCCAAGCGTCGAGGGAGCAATTACAGGTAAGTCCGTAGTTGTGGAACTGAGGCGTGATGGGGTGACAAAAGAGTCTGAAGCAGTCGATTTCACGCTGTCAAGAAAAGCCGCTAGCGAGACCAGAGGTGCCCGTACCGCAAACCGACACAGGTAGATGAGGAGAGAATCCTAAGGTGAGCGAGAGAACTATTGTCAAGGAACTCGGCAAAATCACCCCGTAACTTCGGGAGAAGGGGTGCCAGCGAAAGCTGGCCGCAGTGAAAAGGCCCAGGCAACTGTTTACCAAAAACACAGGTCTCTGCAAAAGCGAAAGCTGAAGTATAGGGGCTGACGCCTGCCCGGTGCTGGAAGGTTAAGGGGAAGTGTAAGAGCAATCGAAGCACGGAACTGAAGCCCCAGTAAACGGCGGCCGTAACTATAACGGTCCTAAGGTAGCGAAATTCCTTGTCGGGTAAGTTCCGACCCGCACGAAAGGCGTAATGATCTGGGCGCTGTCTCGACAATAGACTCGGTGAAATTGTAGTGCCGGTAAAGATGCCGGCTACCCGCAGCAGGACGGAAAGACCCCGTGGAGCTTTACTGCAACCTGATATTGAGCCTCGGCGCTGCATGTACAGGATAGGTGGGAGACATTGAAATGAGTACGCCAGTATTCATTGAGTCATCGTTGGGATACCACCCCTGCAGTGTTGGGGTTCTAACCGCGCATCGTGAACCGGTGCCGGAACAGTGTCAGGCGGGCAGTTTGACTGGGGCGGTCGCCTCCTAAAGAGTAACGGAGGCGCCCAAAGGTTCCCTCAGTGCGGACGGAAATCGCACGAAGAGCGCAAAGGCAGAAGGGAGCTTGACTGCAAGACATACAGGTCGAGCAGGGACGAAAGTCGGGCTTAGTGATCCGGTGGTACCGAGTGGAAGGGCCATCGCTCAACGGATAAAAGCTACCCCGGGGATAACAGGCTGATACCCCCCAAGAGTTCACATCGACGGGGGTGTTTGGCACCTCGATGTCGGCTCGTCTCATCCTGGGGCTGAAGTAGGTCCCAAGGGTTGGGCTGTTCGCCCATTAAAGAGGTACGCGAGCTGGGTTCAGAACGTCGTGAGACAGTTCGGTCCCTATCCGCTGTGGGCGTTGGAGATTTGAGTGGGGCTGTCCTTAGTACGAGAGGACCGGGACGGACTTGCCTCTGGTGCACCAGTTGTCTTGCCAAAGGCACAGCTGGGTAGCTACGCAGGGACGGGATAAGCGCTGAAAGCATCTAAGTGCGAAGCCCTCCACGAGAAGAGATCTCCCCCAATTATGGTAAGGCCCGTGAGAGACTATCACGTTGATAGGTCGGAGGTGTAAGTGTAGTAATACATTCAGCTGACCGATACTAATAGGCCGAAAGCTTGGCCGGAAATGACTTCCGGGAAGATTGTGGTCATGAAGATCATGCGACATTGTTCGGATTTGAGGGTATCTAAGATACTCTT
>NZ_SNXO01000073.1 GCF_004362975.1 Aminicella lysinilytica
GTTCAAAGCGGTTTCACGCTGCTCCTTTGAATACATTTTATAGCTCCTTTCGGAACCCTAATAGAGTCCAGGTTTTTGTCCGCACCCCCCTCTCATTGTAGTTGATGCAGTGGCCTTTACTGTTCTTTATTTAATTCCCGGTATCATCGCTGGTATCGTCATCAGTAGTATTATCGTCCTTATTCGTATCTTCATCCTTGTTTGTATTCTGGTCTTTATTATCTGAGACCTTCTTACTTGGACTTACAGGATATTTGTCAGGATCCGGATTATGCTTGTAACAATAATATGTAGGCGGGTTTTCACCCTTGCTTGTATCATAGGTCTTTGTCTCCGTATTTGGGCAGGATGGCGTTGCCAGGTAACCCGAATCGGTACAAATAGTCGCCTTCTTAGTTGTGTCAGCATAGGACACCGCACTATAGGTGCCGGTTATGTAATACTCTCCATTTACCCTTGTAACATCAGAAGGCATTGATTTATACGAGCCTTTGCTGGCATTAGGTATCTGACCCATTATCTTTCCCCAGAGGGAAGCCGCATAACCTGACATACTGGAAAGCTGGATGTTCACATCATTACCTATCCACAATGAAGCGGAATAACTTGGCGTGAAACCGTCGAACCATATATCATATTCATCACTTGTAGTACCTGTTTTACCACCGACCGTCACGCTGGACAAAGCAGCTCCTGTACCGGTACCACCGGAAACAACTCCTTTGAGAAGGTCAGTCATTATCCATGCAACTCCGCTGTCAAGGACTCTGGTCTTCTTAGCGTCACTCTTCTTAAGCAAAGTTTTGCCTTCATTATCTTCAACCTTAGTATAGCAGATGGTATCCTTGGCCTTGGTCCCGTTGTTAGGGAACGTCGTGTAAGCATTGGCCATTTCCGTAGTAGTAACACCGTTAGTCATACCGCCGAGGGCAAGAGCAGCCGCATTAAGGTCGCTGACAGAACCCTTGGTATCCAGAGTGGTGATACCATATTTCTTTACCATCGTAGCAGAATAAGAAGTTCCCACCTGGTACCAGATTTTTACGGCGCAGGTATTGATGGAATTTCTCAGAGCAGAACGCAGAGTTTGCTTTCCGCTGTATCCTCCGCCTGAGTTATACGGCCAGGTTCTACCGTTTACCGTGGTCTTTTCATCGACGACTATTGAACCGGCGGTTATAAACTTGCCCCAGCCTTTAGTTCCCTGTGCATCGATACCGAAATCTGTAAATGTATGCTTTTTACCGGCCTTTGCTTCTTCAGCACTCTGCTGAAGGGCTGCCGAGTATACTGCAAGTGGTTTGATCGAGGAACCAGGCTGCCTTGGATTGGTAGCTCTGTTATAGAGCATACGGCCTGTAGTCTTACGTCCGCCCATCATAGCCTTGATTTCTCCAGTTGAATTCTCGACGATTGTCATAGCTGACTGTGGCTGTATAGTCTTCTGATTCAGCGTATAACTTGTTCTTGGTATGCTTATGGTACTTCCGCTGATATTGAAGAAATTTTTACCTGCTTTACTCTTCATATATTTGGCTGAGACTATGACATTTCCGTCGCTGTCTGCAGTCTTATACTTCTGAGGTACATTAATGTATCCGCCTGAAATCGAGTACAACTTACTGTTCTTGAACAGGTACATAGTAGGGAATTCGATACTGTAATCAGTTTTCCCGTTTACTGTAGTCTTATATATGTTCAGACGTTTGTTTTTCTTTATTACCAGGGATCCGTCAGAGTTCAGCGTAGCCTCACCGGATTTGAAGGTGAAGGAGCCGTCGCTGAAGTAATCCTTATAATCATACATAGCTATCTGTCCCAGACTGTTAAGTATATTGCCGGAACTATCATACCTTATGTTGGTAGGAGTAGGGAAGTTGGAATCATTCTTGAATTCCTTCTGTATGACTTTCTGTGCCTTGGAATCTACAGTAGAGTAGATTTTAAGACCACCGGAATACACCTTATCGTAAGCATCGGAGTAAGACAAATCATTTTCCTTCTGCAGATCCGATATGACCTGGGATACCACGTAATCCGTGAAATAGGTCATGGATGAATTGCCGCCTGTAGAAAAGCTCGGATTGAGCATTTTCTTCAGGGAGACTTTGATAGCCTTATCGTACTCAGCCTGAGTGATATAACCCTGCTTTTTCATAAGAGCCAGACATGTTTCACGACGATCCTTGCCGGCGTCGTTGATAACATATGTGCCTATTGATGTACGCTTTAGTATATTCTTGTCCGTCGTGCTGACAGAATCATTGTCCAGTATCTGAACCAAAGCATATGAGGATGGTGCCTGAGGCAGTGAAGCTAACGCTGCACACTGTGACAGTGTAAGATCCTCGACATCCTTTGAAAAGTACGCCTGTGAAGCAGCCTCTACTCCGTAACTGCCATAACCGAGGTTAATGGTGTTAAGGTAAGCTTCAATTATCTGCTCTTTTGACAGGTTTTTTTCCAGCAAAACAGTATACCAGGCTTCTCGTATCTTACGTTTAAGCGTATGCTTGGTCATATCTGATTTCAGGAAAACGTTACGTGCCAGCTGCTGTGTAATAGTACTGGTACCGCTGACCTGACCGCCTCCGAATACAGAGTCCTTAATTGCGCCCATGATCCTTACAAAGTTGAAGCCATGGTGCTTCCAGAAGGTCTTATCTTCCAGGGCAACGTAAGCGTTTATAAGGTTCTTAGGCATTTGACTGTATTTAACGTTGGTACGATTTTCTCCTTCGTAAACGCTGTCTACCTGTTTCCCGTTAGAGTCGTAAATTACTGTGCTTTCAGTCAGAATAGAGTATATCTTACTTGTATCTATTTTAGGTGCAGTAGCTATAACAACAACTGCATAAGCAAGCACAGCCAGAATAATAGCCAGAATCACAGCCAGAACAAATTTAAAAAACTGCTTTTTGTTCCATCTGAATTTCTTCTTGCCATGGCCCGCAGTAGCACTGCCGCCGCCTGATTTAGCTATTTGATTTTTCTTTTCGTATTTGTCACTTCGCATCTTTTCTGTTTCCTTTATCATTTTGTTGATACAACAATGAAGACATTATACCATACTTCATAGTTAAAGTTAAGATTTTTCTAAGGAAATCGTTGATAAATGGTAATATATGGTATATTATATAATTGTTGTTTGGGTG
>NZ_SNXO01000074.1 GCF_004362975.1 Aminicella lysinilytica
CTGAAAACTGCTTCAAAACCAAATAGCCTTAGCTAAAATCGCCGCCCTTCCGGGCGGCCTAATTATTATCCAGTACATGTGGTTTACCACTTACGAACCTACAGGAAGATAGAATACATCGCCGACTTGTTTGAGAGTAGTGCAATCTCATATGGTAGCTGAACGCGTGTCAGGATCAGCGGCGTTGTCTGCGTGTTTGAGAGTAGTGCAATCTCATATGGTAGCTGAACACTCTCTGTTGACTTGCTTGCCTCTTGCTTGTTTGAGAGTAGTGCAATCTCATATGGTAGCTGAACAAGATAGCATTTGACGACGCAATAAGCAGCGTTTGAGAGTAGTGCAATCTCATATGGTAGCTGAACTCACTCAAATATTATCGGCAGCGTACACTAGTTTGAGAGTAGTGCAATCTCATATGGTAGCTGAACAACTATACGCTCAAACACACGTTCAAACCGGTTTGAGAGTAGTGCAATCTCATATGGTAGCTGAACTCACTCAAATATTATCGGCAGCGTACACTAGTTTGAGAGTAGTGCAATCTCATATGGTAGCTGAACAACTATACGCTCAAACACACGTTCAAACCGGTTTGAGAGTAGTGCAATCTCATATGGTAGCTGAACTAAACCCCCAGCTTACATCAAGTAAAACTGGTTTGAGAGTAGTGCAATCTCATATGGTAGCTGAACCTTGTCTTGACAATATTGGCTATGCCGTTTGTTTGAGAGTAGTGCAATCTCATATGGTAGCTGAACCGATTTGTTTCAAAAGAATACGATGATGCGGTTTGAGAGTAGTGCAATCTCATATGGTAGCTGAACCTTATCATTTTGCAGTTACCCCCATAATTAGTTTGAGAGTAGTGCAATCTCATATGGTAGCTGAACTTATGTACACTTGGCCTGGTGTTCGCTCTGGTTTGAGAGTAGTGCAATCTCATATGGTAGCTGAACTCTAATGGTTCCGCTCTGGTACCGTTCCTTGTTTGAGAGTAGTGCAATCTCATATGGTAGCTGAACTTCTCATTTTTCTTCGCCTCCAATCCCCTTGTTTGAGAGTAGTGCAATCTCATATGGTAGCTGAACACTGTACGTAAGCGGTGTAAATCAATCAGCGTTTGAGAGTAGTGCAATCTCATATGGTAGCTGAACTGTAATCGTAAGAAAGGTGGCAAAGTAATGGTTTGAGAGTAGTGCAATCTCATATGGTAGCTGAACTACAGTACGCTTACAAGGGCTTCGCTAAGCGTTGTATATGTCAACTGAAAAATGGTCCACAATCTGATTGAAAGTAAGTGGTAAACCACATGTACTGGATTACTGTTAAATTAGTGGGCTAAGCAATATGTTTGGAGAATTGATAAATGAATACTAAACTTAATTATGGCAATGAACCTTCGCAGTTCGGGATTCTGCGGCTGCCGGAGGATGTTGAAGAGGGTAGCAGGCTTCCGCTGGTGGTCATGTTCCACGGCGGGTTCTGGCGGGCTGAGTATGGCCTCGATGGAATCTCGCCTTTGGCACGTGATCTGGCACAAAGGGGCTGCGCCACATGGAATGTGGAGTATCGATGTGTCGGTGAGACGGGTGGCGGCTGGCCGGGTACTTTTGACGATGCGGAGAATGCGGTGAATTTTGTGCCTGAGCTAGCAAAAAAATACCCCATAGACCCAGCGCGCGTGGTTATACTGGGCCATTCGGCCGGCGGGCATCTGGCCCTTTGGCTGGCGTCCAGGGTGACCGTGAGGGCTGTGGTTGCCATGGCTGGCATACCCGACTTAACGAGGATGCGCCAGACAGAAAAGCAGCTTGGCGAACATCATGTTCTTGACCTTATGGGCGGCGAGCCGGAAGAATTCCCAGACCGTTACAAAGAAGCCTCGCCAGTAGAATCAAAGCCGGGCCGCACTTTGTGCCTTTTGTTCCACGGTGATCGTGATGTTGACGTGCCCGTAGAACAAAGCATAGAATATTGCCGCCGGCATGAGGCCTTGGGCGAGAATGCCCAGTTGCACGTGCTCCCGGACACAGACCACTTCGACTTAATAGATCCGCGGTCTGCGGCGTGGAATACAGTGGCCGAGACCGTGGTAGCATTGACGAAATAAATGAAACAACTACCAAAAAACTACCATTAAGACTACCAATATGAAGTTACGTATTACTAGATATGAACGCATAATTGTAGCAGAGAAAATCAGTAATACAATGGGCTGAATATTTTGGTGAAGTCCCTGTTCGGCGTCTCTATCAAAATAGTTGACAAAGCCATGACACGGTATTACAATGTAATACAAGGAAGGGAGATGAAGTCATGACTATTTCAATACGATTAAATGACGATGACACTATGCTCTTTAAAAAGTATGCTGAAGTCAATGGCATGACGGTTTCGGAACTTGTCCGCCAATCAGTTCTTGAACATATCGAGGATGAATATGATCTGAATGCGTACGAAAAGGCTATGTCAGAATATCATAAAAATCCTGCTACTTATTCTCTTGATGAAGTTGAAAAGGAGCTTGGACTATGACGGAATTTCACGTTGAGTTTACAGAGAAGGCCAAGAAGCAACTGAAGAAACTTGACAAACATACCGCGGCGCTGATACTGGGGTGGATAAGAAAGAATCTGGAAGGATGTAATAATCCGCGTCAACAGGGGAAAGGCCTTTCTGCGAATAGAAGCGGAGAATGGCGATATCGCGTTGGTGACTATCGCATAATAGCAGAGATAATGGACGACAGAATCGTGATACTGGTATTAAGCATCGGTCATAGGAGTGATGTGTATAAAGGCTCAATAATGCGGTAACACATTCTGGACGGGCCATACGCAGGCAAATGTGCGCAAGGATGAATAGTGATTGTCCTTGCGTATTTTATTTGCAGTAAAAATAAAGTGACATTTATAGTGACATTTATGTCACTATAAGTAAGTGGTAAACCACATGTACCTGTTCAAAGTTGCTTGAGTTTGAGATAATGTTACTAGCAAAAACTGTGAACCCAGTTTTCACGAGCTGGTGA
>NZ_SNXO01000075.1:0-1166 GCF_004362975.1 Aminicella lysinilytica
TACAGAACTTCTGTACAATATACATGAGTGATAACTCAAATATACAGAAGGGAGGCCAACAATAATGGCCAATAAAATCAATGTGAAGCTCATACTAGAGCTTCGTGCCGCAGGATTGTCGAGAAATACTATTGCTACAACAAGGCACATTTCAGGACATTCTGTCAGCGATGTGATACATATCGCTGACGAAAAAAGCATCGCATATAGCGATGTGAAGGATCTTTCGGAAGGAACGGTATACCGCATGTTCTATCCCGATAAGTTCGCTGTGGAGCATCTTTATGCACTGCCGGATTACGAGTATGTACATAAAGAATTGAAACGCGTAGGAGTGACTTTAAAGTTGCTCTGGCAGGAGTATCAGGACAAGTGCAGAGCTGAAGACAGCATATCTATGGGATACACCAAATTCTGCAGGGGATATTCCGAATACACTATCGCCAACAAACTTACCAATCACATAGATCATAAACCGGGAGTCGTGACAGAGGTCGACTGGTCAGGACCTACTATGAGCTATATGGACACTTCTACCGGGGAGGTAGTAACTGTGTATCTCTTTGTTGGAACGTTACCGTACAGTCAGTATTCATACGTAGAACCTGTTACCGACATGAAAATGGATACATTCCTGCGTTGCCATATCAGGATGTACGAGTACTTTGGAGGTGTCACTACCAGACTGGTATGCGATAATCTTAAAACAGGTGTAGTGTCTCATCCTAAAGAAGGCGAGATCGTACTTACAGCAAATTATGAGGCACTGGGTGAGCATTACATGACCGCCATAATGCCTGCAGGCGTACGCAAACCCAAACAGAAAGCATCTGTGGAAGGTACTGTTGGCAAGATTGCGACCGCAATAATAGCTAAACTTAGAAATGAAGTATTCTATTCCTTCCAGGATCTTGATGCAGCTGTTGCAAAGAAACTTTATGAATTCAATCATGAGAAATTCCAGAAAAGAGATGGTACCAGATACTCGGCATACATGGATGAAAAGCCGTCACTACATGAGCTTCCTGCGGTTCCATATGAAATAGCCGCATGGATCTATGGTAGAAAAGTGAATATCGATTATCATATCGTGTTCGAACACAATCGCTATTCATGTCCATATCAGTATGTAAACAAAAAGGTGGATCTAAGAATAACTGATACAA
>NZ_SNXO01000075.1:1263-2453 GCF_004362975.1 Aminicella lysinilytica
TGAACAGCGTCTGACTACACATAACAGATTCAGCGCCGGAAGAAAGAACCAATATTCAACGCATATGGAAGATATGCCTGATAAATTCAAATTTAGCCCATGGGATGATCTACGCATAAAAAGTTGGGCAGAGGCTATCGGTCCGTATACAAGTAAAGCAATAGATCGAATATTCGAAGATGTGAGCATAAAAGAACAGGGCTACAATCCGGCTCTGTCAATACTTCGTTTAAGCAGTAAATATTCTGAAGCACGCCTGGAAGCCGCCTGTGAATTTGCCATAACCAAAGGGATCGTAAGGCCCCGTTATCATCATCTTAAATCAATTTTGTCCGCCAATCAAGACTTATTGTATCTTGAACGTAAAACAGTAGAATCAACTGCAACTGATACTATGGGGTACCTACGGGGCAGTAATTATTACGGAGGCAATAAAAATGATAAATGATGAAACGAGACGTAAACTACGTGAACTTAATCTGGCTGAAATGGTCAATGGGCTGGAACAGCAGCAACCAGATACAGTAACTATGTCTCTTTCGTTTGATGAGAGACTACAACGATTGATAGACTATGTATATCAAGAGAAATACAACAGTAAGATCCAACGTCTGATAAAATCTGCAAGATTCAGATTTCCTCAAGCAGATATGCATGATCTCTGCTATGAAGGGAGAACCCTTAACAGAGAACTGATAACCGAATTATCCATGTGTCAATACATAGATAGTCATCAGAGCATAATATTGCAAGGGCCTACAGGTTCCGGTAAAACGTTCCTTAGTTGCGCTCTTGGTAAACAGGCATGCTTGAATCAGATCAAAACCAGATATGTTAGGTTCCCTGATTTGCTGATGGAATATGGTGATGCATCCCTGATACAGGGCCACCAGAAAAAGATGCTCAACAAGTATGGGCGGATTCCGTTGCTGATAATTGATGAATGGCTTGTCTCAGACATTTCTGACGGAGAATTGTATTTTCTATTCGAGTTAATGGAAAGAAGGTCAGATTCAACATCAACGATTTTTTGCACACAATACCGAAAGGAAGATTGGGTAAAACGTATGGATGAAGGAATCCAGGCAGAAGCCATAGTTGACAGATACGCTTACTCTGCATACTGGATCGAGACAGGAACTATGAATATGCGAGAATATTACTCACGTAATTCAAAACTATGATGTCAA
>NZ_SNXO01000076.1 GCF_004362975.1 Aminicella lysinilytica
GTAAGCATCAAAACATAGGCACATTGAGTAGCTATTTGCCACGATATATAATATCTTCCAGAGCGGGAGGTATATAGTTGTGAATAGCAGGCAATTTGAAATACGTAAGTACTGGATGCAAATCGTTCATGAGGTGATGTCAGATAATCTCACAGATACTGACTGGTGTAAAGAACATGACATTGATCATGATGCATTCAAGTACAGGAAAATGGTATTTAGGGATAAAGGAATCTTAGATGATCTGATTGGCAGTTGTCCGGGATTTGCCGAATGTGGAATGGATGACGGCAGATATCTTAAGTATCGATCTCTGGCATTCGGTGTGGACTTGTATTTCGTAGATCAGCCAATTGGGTCCACAAGCATCAACAGCATAGTATGGATGATACGAAGTTCCCTCAATCTGGATCCATATCATGGTGACATATTCCTATTCCGTCGTTCAAACAATCGTGAGATGTTTACCTACAGTTCGGATGGAAACATCGAATGCTACAGGAAAGTCAAGTTCACTCGATATGTGCTTCGCTGGCCAGAGAGGATGGCTGACGATACTCATGCGAGGATCAGCGAAAAGCAACTTGGATTCATACTAAACTGCATAAACAGGTGATAAAAACGCCTTAAATCAATTACGATAAAACCCTTGAAAGTGTTGAATTTTCAAGGGTTTTGTGGTATAATATCAAGTATGAAAAAGGTAGATTTGAAGTCGATGGATCGTAACGAATTAGAAGAATTCGCATACAATACGTCTATCGAAAATGATGAATTAAAATTACGTGTCAGAGGCTATGAAGAGCAGGAGCAGATAGATGCTCGCAAGAAGTTTTCGCGTAAGGGTGAACCTTCTGATGCTGACCAGATGAGTTTCTTCAATGAGGCTGAAGCCAATGAGGATCAGGGACAACCTGAGCCTACATTAGAGAAAGTACATCCTCCTAAGAGCACCAAACATAAAAAGCAAAAGGGCTCCAAGGATAAGATGCTATCATCGCTTCCAAAGGAAACTACAGAATACAGACTTTCTCCGGAAGAGTCGGTCTGTCCAAAATGTGGTGAGCCCATGCATACTATGAAAAAGGAGATCAGAAGAGAACTGACTTTGATCCCATCAAGGGTGGAAGTCAGAGAATCCGTCATCTACTCATATGCTTGCAGAAATTGTGAAAGCAGTGGTACCGGATCACCAATATTACGTGCTGACAAGAAGGCTCCGGCATTGCTCTTTCGGAATTGTCTGGTGTCACCTTCGCTTGGAGCTCATATCATCTGCCGCAAGTACGATAACCGTGATCCGCTTGAAAAGATCAGCAGCGATTTCCATATGCAGGGAGTAAAGCTCACTAAGCAAACTCTTTCGAATTGGATATGCAGACTATCCGAGCAGTATCTATCACCATTTGTGGATATATTCCATGGAGAACTCAAACAGCAATACATGATACATGCTGATGAAACGGAAGTACAGGTCATTTCAGAACCCGGGCGTACTGCTCAGCAGAAAAGCCGTATGTGGGTATTCTGCAGCGGAGCGTGTCAGGACGATAAGGAAGCCCATAGGCCTGTTGTACAGTATCTATACAGCGAGACCAGGAAAAGAGAGGTGGCGGAAAACTACCTTCAGGATTATGAGGGCTTCATACAAAGTGATGGATACATCGTGTACCACACGTTACATGATGGGATAATCGATGTAGGGTGTATGGCACATGTTCGAAGGAAATACTATGATGCGGTTTCCGTACTACCAAAATCTGGTCGAAGGCCATCAGCCAAACCTTGTATAGGACTTAAATACACCAACGATCTCATGGATCTGGATCGACAACGCAAGGAGTTGACTACTATTGCGGAAATGACAGATTTCAAAAAGAAAAAGATCGCGCCAAAACTCAGGAAGTTCATCAAATGGGCAAGCGATGAATTGCCGAAAGAAAAAGACGGCAAATACAGGGATGCGTTGCTTTACACTGTGAACCAAAAAGAATATCTGGAAAATTACCTGCTTGACGGTCGGCTGGAAGCCACTAACAACATTGCTGAACGTGCAGTCAGGCCATTTGTGATGGGCAGAAAGAACTGGATGTTCTGCAAAGCTCCACGAGGTGCTTCAGCCAGTTCAGTGATGTACAGCATCATAGAAACAGCCAAAGCAAACAGACTTAAACCGGAGAGTTACCTGGCATGGTTATTGGAGGAACTACGTGGTAAAGACATGTCCACCTTTGATCTTACACCGCTACTTCCGTGGTCGGAGAATATTCCAGAAGAATGTAAACAAACACTGTAAGCTATAACAGGGCAGTTGCGAACTGCTCTGTTTTTTTACCTATGTGCCTATGTTTTGATGCTTAC
>NZ_SNXO01000077.1 GCF_004362975.1 Aminicella lysinilytica
CAAGTTGTTTTTGTCCAATTACATTTTAACTGAAATTAGAGCTATGTGCTCATTTTTTTTATTTAATGAATTTACACCATTATATGTCCACTATCGTGATACATGCGGCTGCGCACGTATTGGTCTGTATAGAGGAACGGAGGTGCGTTTTAGAGATTCTCAAATTGATTTACGCACTTATCAGAGATTCTCAGAGCATGGAGGTGCGCGTATTGGAATTTTAACGATTTGCTGCGCACGTATAGAGTGCTTTAGAGACCTGGAAGTGCGTTTTCTGTTTGATATGATTCCATAAATTCCCAATCGAGGAAATTGTGACCAGTAACGCGCACCTTGACCTATCAGATCAGGTCAATAAGTGCGAATTTGGTTTACAATAAAGAAAAATCTGCACTATCGCCTTGGATATTAGCCCGATACGTGCGCGGAGGATTTCCCCTTGAGATTTCCAACAAATCGATGACCAGTCAAACGGCAAACCGTATTTGCATGCCTTACATTCACACGTTGTATTTCCGCTTGGATGGTTTGAGGACCAAGGCGCAGATGGCGATGGCTACTGCGTTGAGGCCAAGGCTGATCGGGTAGACTATCATGACCATGACGAAGGTAGGATCTTTCGGGAAGACGAAGAATATCCAGAGGAGTCGGAGGACGCAGATGCATATAACGGCTGTCAGGGCTGGAATTATGGACATACCGAAACCGCGCAGATATCCGGAAACAGTTTCGTTTACCAGAGTAAAGACATAAGCTGAGAATACGATCATCATGCGCAGATATCCGTAAGAAATGACCTTCGGGGCTGTGGTGAACAGGCCCAGTATTTCTTTACCGAAGAGAAGTATCAGGCCACATGAAAGAACAGTAAAAGCTATATCCTCCAGGATGCAGGCCCAGAGGATTTTTTTGCACCTTTCGGATTTGCCGGCGCCGTAATTGTTGCCTGTAAATGTCATGCAGGCCTGGCCGAAAGAATTGATGACGAAGAAAGCCATGACTTCTACATTGAAGGCCGCCGATGAAGCTGCCATGACTGTAGTTCCAAGACTGTTCAGGGCTGACTGGACTATGATATTGGCCAGGGAGAACATCATGCTTTGGATGCCGGAAGGCAGACCGATGTAGAGAATCTTCTTAAGAACAGTTTTATATAAGCGCAGTTTACTGAAGTGTATGCGCGTTTCTTCAGGACCTTCGCGCAGGAGAACCAGCAGCATGACTGAACTGATCAGATTGGCTATGACCGTTGCCAGGGCTACGCCGCTTGCTGTCATGCCTACGATGCAGACGAAGAACAGATTCAGGATCACGTTTATCACGCCTGAAATCGAGAGACATATGAGAGGAGTTCTGGTGTTGCCCTGACTTCTGTAAATGGCTGATTCGAAATTGTATAGCAGGATCACAGGAAGACCCAGGAGGTATATCCTGAGATATGCCAGGGCCATTGGAAATACCTGATCAGGGACAGACATGAGCTTGAGAACGGGTTCCGCCGCCAGCTCGCCAAGTATCATAAATGTAAACCCTCCTATGAGGGCAATCAGAATAGAAGTATGGACAGCCTGCTGGATGCGGATTTTGTCGCGCCTGCCTGCGAACTGGGCCATGACCACATTGGCGCCCAGAGAAATTCCTACGAACAGGTTCACCAGAAGGTTGATCAGAGGCGAATTGCTACCCACTGCCGCCATGGCGCCGTTGCCGACAAAACGGCCGACAACTACTATGTCCGCCGCATTAAATAACTGTTGTAATATTCCCGTCACGGCCAGCGGCAGGGCAAATCGTAAAATATTCCTGCCTAAATGACCCTCTAACATGTCTATCTCATTTTTCATTCTTTGGTTTAATTATCCTCCTGTTTATCGGAACAGCATTCGCAGTCGGTCCAGTCTTCATTCCAGACCAGCTTGCCGGTCCTTCTTCTGTTACATATATCTATTATATGCACTAGAGCTGGCTTCAAGTCAAGACCTTATTTTGGGTATGATGGTATCATCAGTATGGTATGGCTCCATACCAATGGTACGATCCGTGGGTCGCGCACCATTTACTAATAATTTGGGCGTATACGTGCGTGCCCGCACGTATGCCCCCTTGTTTAGGAACGAAGATGCGTTTCGGTAGGTCTCCAATTGGGTTTACGCACTTATCGGTAATTCTCAGAGCATGGAGGTGCGTATATTGGCATTTCAACGATTATCCTCGCACTTATCAGATTGTGTCCGTATAATGGTGTAAAAGAGAGAATTGGAGAGATCAAAAAAATATAGAGCCAAATGCTCCACTTTCAAGTATAATTGAAATTGAA
>NZ_SNXO01000078.1 GCF_004362975.1 Aminicella lysinilytica
ATTTCAGTAACGCAAAACAGAGACGCATGGTGATATGCCTCCGTTATTCGGCTATTTTTTGTTTCAAAATCATGCGGCTTTTACAGGGTCAGTCTTGAGTTCATACAGATGCTCATCCAGCTTGTCGTTCTGTATCCTGCTATGTAGCCAGCCAAGATTATGTGCCATTGCAAAGAGGACACTTTCGGCGTATACGTTTGCTTTGCCCCTGCATAGGAACCTTGTGAATGAACTGTCGGCTTTTATGTCTCCGAATGAACCTTCCACCTGTATGCTCCTGTTCATACGAAGCTTTTTGCCTTCTTCGCTGTCGATCCGTTCATATTCCTTCTTGCGCAGTTCTTCAAATCGTTTCGATACCGTGAGATTCTTGAATCTCTCTTCTACAGGTTTCTTCCAGTTTTTCCCCGGCATGCATTTTCCCCTGTATGGGCATCCGTCGCATTCGCTGCAATGGTAATGAGTTTCTTTTCTGATATATCCCGATGCCGTTCTTCTGTCTTTTTCATACAGCTTTTCGATATGTTTGCCATTGTGGCATATGTAATAGTCACCTTCGACATCGTATTCCATATTGTCTTTATGACCGATTTCTGCAGCTCGTTTTTTTGTGCCCTTCTGTTCATAATCCGATGGCTTGATGAATGCCTCTTTTCCTTCATCTTCGAGATATTTCAGGTTCTCTTCGCTTTCGTATCCCGCATCTGCCACGATCCTCCTGAACCGAAGTGAAAGTCTATCTTCCATCTGTCTGATAAACGGCTTTAGAGTCAGCATATCCCCCGGGTTTGGGAATATGCCTGTCATCACTATGTATCCGGAGTTTACTGCATGCTGCAGATTGTAGGCCGGCTTCAGTTGTCCGTTCATCATATGATCGTCCTTGAGGTGCATGAATGTGGCATCGTTGTCCGTCTTGGAATAGCTGTTGCGATTTCCGCATTTATGCAGTTTCGTTTCGTATTCTATGATTTTGTTCAGGCTCTCATCAAGGTCTTCTATGTCCCTCTGTAGCTGACTTTTCCGGTGCCCCTGTCCGTATACGAACTCCAGGTTTTCTTTATCTGCCTTCAGCAAAAGATCCTTCTTCAGTTTCTTCACATGTCTTTTTTTGACTTCTTTGTGCCAGAGCGGAGGCAGAGAATATCGGCTGATTATGTTGCCGACGAGAAGGGCGGTCTTCTGAAGGAATCTTGCCTGATGCTTAGTTGTAGATTTTTTCCATACGAATGTGTATCGATTTGCCGATGCTTCTATTTTAGTCCCATCAATAAATACCTCTGTGTCCGTTATTTGTCCCAGATCGTGCAGGATCTCAGTCATTTGCGCAATCAGTTTATCTGCACATAACGCAAAATGACGAGTTCTGAATCTGGCAATAGTTGCATGGTCCGGAGCCTTCTTCCCCTCGAGAAGATACATGTAGTTTATGTCGCGTAGACAGTTCTTCTCGATCACCCTTGATGCTATACTGTTGTTTCCTTCGTGATAGGCATATAACATTATCTTTGTCATGATTTCGGGAGACGCATGATTCTCTGCTGGCATCCTTTCATAGGTGTCATAGAGTTCAGTCAGATCCATTTCCTCCACGAACTGACTGATCAGTCTCACGCAATCATTATCAGGGATAACGCAATCGATATTCATTGGTATTCTTAATTGATAATTTCTCTGATTAAGTGTATAATTGCACTGTAAGATGTTGTTTTTCATATATACATTTTACCATAAAAGCCTGCGTTTCCAATGTTACACAGGCTTTTATTTTGCTTTTTGTTTGTTTTTTGTATACAAAAGGGGCCTCGTCATTAACGAATCTCTTATTCGTTAATGCGACAGCCCC
>NZ_SNXO01000079.1 GCF_004362975.1 Aminicella lysinilytica
CAGCATAATGATAAAAATACAAAGCGGGAATGCTGCATAACTGATGGTGATACATTTTAACTGAAGTGAATTTACACACAAATATGGACTTGACAGTTGAAAGCACTGCTGTTGAGACATATACCCGCCACAATGAATCAATTATTTGGTTGATTCTTGCACGGATCCTGTTCTGAAGTCTGATATCCGCCACAGTGGTCCAATTATCGGGCTAATTCTTGCGTTTAATTGATTCCAAGAATAAGCTAGTGCCTCAGTGGCATTAATATCAGGGCAATTCTTGCGCGCTGAGAATTCTTACAGAATCAGTCTGAAAAATCCTAAAAAATTATACATTACTATATTCCACTGGTAGATAATGAAAGTCTATTCGATATAGCAGTATGATTCGTTATAATAGAGATAAAGAAATTTCAAAAAAACTGTCCGAAATCTTGGCAGAGTACCAGTCGAAGACTGCGAAGGAGTGATGCGTGCTTGCACCATCACGTTGGCGGTCTACGGCTCGGGTTCGAGTCCCCATTCCATGTGGCGCAATAAAATGACGCAGGCTCAATCGTCTATTTTTCAATCTGTTGAT
This sequence comes from Aminicella lysinilytica, assembly GCF_004362975.1. Classification (GTDB taxonomy): domain Bacteria; phylum Bacillota; class Clostridia; order Peptostreptococcales; family Anaerovoracaceae; genus Aminicella; species Aminicella lysinilytica. The sequence goes on from NZ_SNXO01000079.1 coordinate 581, forward strand.
GCTACGTTAGCTGTTGATACTATGTAGCAAAATGCTTATAATATTTCTTCTTACCTCAAAAGAGGAATCAAATATTTATAATGGTGTGCTACTGCATAATCATAGGCAGTCTTCCCTTTATCATCTTTTACATTTACATCTATTCCTAATTCTATAAGCAGTTTTGTCATCTTAATTGATGGGTCATTTTTATTATTCTTATTATCAGGCTCTAAATACAATGCCGTTTTCCCCTCTTTATCTACAGAGTTGATTTTAATGCCTTGTTCTTTGACTACATATTCTGCCAATGGAACATTAAACATTCTTGCAGATAGTAATAAGGCATTCTCACCCGTTTCTTTATCTTTTGGAGTTTTATCGGTTACATGATTCAACAAATAGACATATATCTCCGTAATTCGTTTTGCCTTTTTCGCATTGTATTTATGTTTGCCTTCATTACGATCTACATTATATGGCGAACTGCCTGCTGCATAGAGTATCGGTTTCATAGTACTGGTGCAATAAGTCTTTTCCAAATCTACCCCATGATGTACTAATAGTTCTACCGTTTTCAGATCATCTTTATCGCTATGATACAGAATCAATACCAATGGGGAATATTCCGCCGGTGAACTCGCATTAGGATTTGCACCATTATTCAGCAGTGTTCTTATCATTGTATAATTCCCTTTTTTGCAAGCACTCTGTAGTGGTGTAACTGGCCAGAATTCAACGTTGATCAGATAAGGCGCTCCACCGCCCGGGAAATTAATACTGCATAGCCCCTTATCATCAATAAGCTGTTGCACTTTAGTGACATTACTGCTATTGATCGCGTTTATAAGTTTTGTCGACCAATAGTAATTATATATTACCATTGTCAACGCGAGCACACCTATTATAGCAGCCACTATTAAGGCTCTTCTTTTCCTCATGGTACCCTTGTATGATGTATTTGAGTCCAAATACATGCATACTCTCCTTTCTTTCTTCAATTTTGATATAATCAGTTTAACACTGTGGACTTTTTATGATTCCCTATAGCTTTGACTATTTGAAGGAGAGTATTGCCACAGTTTTATCTGAATCATTTATAGTTGGATAAGCCTTAGAGTTTTCATTTCACGCAAGTTTATGATGATAAAACTAGGT
>NZ_SNXO01000080.1 GCF_004362975.1 Aminicella lysinilytica
ATTCGTGTATTTACCTGTAAAATATTATTTGATAAGAATAATAAGGTAACAGGGATTACCGCATACAATAGGAGGCCACATATGAATAGTATAGTTTACGTAGGAATGGATGTCCATAAGGAAAGTTACACGTTATGTTGTTATTGCTATGATACCGATAGGGTTGAATATAAGCAGACAATACCATCAGATTATAAGTTGATTCTTAAATATATGGAGTCGATGAGAAAGGTATACGGAGAAGATGTTACTTTTGTTTGTGGTTATGAAGCAGGGTGCTTGGGATATTCCCTTTATCATCAATTAAGGGAGCATGGAGTTGATTGTAAGATTCTAGCCCCAACAACAATGGCGATTACCAATACAAGTCATGTAAAGACAGATAAGAGAGATGCAGCAAACATTGCTAGATGTCTTGCATTCCATACATATAGTGGAGTTTATGTGCCTGATGACGAGGATAATTCTGTGAAGGAATATATTCGTATGAGAGATGATCAGAAACTTATGCTTAAGAAAATCAAGCAGCAGATTCTTGCATTTGTTCTTCGTCAAGGTAAAAAATTTGAAGGAGGAAAGACATACTGGACAATTGTTCACATGAAATGGCTTAAATCTATTGAACTAAAAGGATTAGATAAGGAAACGCTTTCTGAATATCTTGTAACTTATGAGTATTTAACAGAAAAGATAGAGAGACTCGACAATAGAATTGAGGAACTTGCGTCTGGAGAAAGATACAAAGAAAAAGTCAAAAATATGGGCTGCTTCTTGGGAGTAAAAACACATACTGCACTGTCTATGGTTGTAGAGATTGGTGATTTTAATAGATTTGAAAAAGCACCAAAATTTTCTAGCTTTTTAGGATTGGTTCCAAGCGAAGATTCAAGTGGAGATAAGGTGAATCGATTTAGTATAACAAAAGCAGGTAATAGTCATTTAAGGCGACTTATGGTTGAAGCTGCACAAAGTTATACCAGAGGAAATATTGGTCATAAATCAATAGCATTAAAGCAAAGACAACAAGGGTGTTCACCAGAAGTAATAGCATATGCGGATAAGGCGAATGAAAGGCTACGTAGAAGATTCTATAAAATGACTTTAAACAAAGGAGTCAACAGGAATAAAGCTACTACAGCAATAGCACGAGAATTAGCATGCTTTATGTGGGGGATGGCAACTGGAAAAATAGGATAGATATAACATTCATCTAGTTCAGTCAAGGCTTCTGCGCACCGCATTGCGGCAAGGCCTATGACAAAACCATCTGAATGTAATGAATTATAATTAAGCAGAGGTAACTGATAATATCAGCTTACATCTGCACGACAACACTAACACTGGATGCAGAGGCAGAGCCTTGGAACACTCTAAGGTTCGAATTATTTGCGACGCACCTCTGTTGACATTATATTTATATATTTTGATTCACGCTAGGAGACTGCAAGATTCACGGCGGACCATTGACCTGTTGGTAACCAATCCACGTATAACAGAGTGGCCAAGGCCGGGGACTGTTAGTCTGAGGTTCTACCTCTACACCCAGTGTTAAAATTTAATGAAAGGAAAAGTTTGTGGTGATTTTTGCAATTTACACTTGACAAAGGTCACTTCATAACAG
>NZ_SNXO01000081.1 GCF_004362975.1 Aminicella lysinilytica
AGCCTTGGACAGTTACAGAATGTCACGCTATCGTAGAAAATATTAAAGCCACAGAAACTGTCAACCCAAATTACCAACAACAACTTGACACTATCAGGCTTTATTGAAATAAAGATTTGTATTGATTTTTCCCCGAAAATCTAATATACTATTCATAAAGATAACAGTGGGCGTATCTCAGCCCTTAAGTGAGAAAGTTATGAAGAGGACTTCTCTTGGTCCGTAAACAAGAGAGTTAAATTTGAAAAGGAGCCGGGAGGCTCCTTTTGCTTGCTAAGTTATGTTTTGTGCGAGGGCTAGGCCACCAAAGCCCGGAACATGGCGTCCAGCTTGGACTTCACCACATCCTCCGGATCATTGGGATCCGCCTCATATAACTTTTGTTCCCCATTGAAAAAGCATGGCACATGGTAATAGTCATAGTTTTTCACGATGCCGGGGTTGGTGATCTCGTTGACCTCGTCCAGCTCCACGGCCTTGTATTCCGGGTGCTCCGCCATGAGCTCAGCCATGACCCTCCGCGCCTGTTTGCAGTATGGGCAAAGGGGCAGGTAGAAAAAAGTAAGTTTCATATCATTCACCGATCCTTTCAATCGAACATTATCCTGTTGGGATGTTTATACCCGAAAAATCGGGTGGGAATCATAGTCGTCAATCAGAAAATCCACTTCGCCCTTAACGCGATTATCATAGTAGAACAAAGGGTGACCGTGGGCGGTATCATTCCATAGATCCGGTTGATCTTCAGCCGGTTTTCTTTGTCGTATTTGCCCGCATCCATTGCGTAATATTCGTGTATTTCATTTTGTATAGCCCGCACCTGAACGATATTCTTGGTTTCAGTATACGTGACCACAGCGTCAGGCAGACCGCCGACGAGAAGATACTTTTTGAACAGATCCATTACGCGCCCGTGAGTGCCTTCATCGAGAGACTGCCGATTCTCAAATTTGTGGCGAATAGAGTCCACTGCCATCTGGTTGAAATCGTTTGCATAGAGAAATTCTTCGAAATCAAGCGGATGCATTCTGACTGTTTGGATGCTTCCCATGGGGATAGATGTGGTTTTGGACAGGATCACTCCAAGGAGAGACCCGCTGGCAATGTAGGTATACCTGTCATCTTGTTTAAGAAATTTCAGCAGGGTCAAAAGGTGAGGGTATGCTTGTATTTCATCTAGGAAAATCAGCGTATCAAGCTTGTCATGCATTTTCGATCCGGCTATCATACTGACCTGAAGATAGAAATCTTCTACAGTGCGGGTGTTCTCGAAAAGCCTCTGTCCGATAGAATCCTCCAAAAGGTTGATTTCTATATAGTTGTCGAATATTTTCTTCCCGACATATCGTACGATAAATGTCTTACCAATCTGGCGTGCTCCGTCAATTATCATGATTTTACTACACTTTTCAATAAAATCAAGAGGCACTTTACTACACTTTTCAAATTCTGCTTTGGGGCCAGTGTGATTGCCGGGGTTGGGTTAGGGGGGCACAGACATGTTTTCTGCAATATCGCCATTTCAGAGTAAGCATCAAAACATAGGCACATTGAGTAGCTATTTGCCACGATATATAATATCTTCCAGAGCGGGAGGTATATAGTTGTGAATAGCAGGCAA
>NZ_SNXO01000082.1 GCF_004362975.1 Aminicella lysinilytica
CCCGTCTGATCTATGGGAGGATCCTGCACCCTTCCTCAAAACTGGAGACATCCAAGTGGGCAGCGACACTGCTGGAGCAGCCTGATTTCTCTACGCACCATGTCTACCGGGCACTTGACATCATACAGCAGAGATCCGATGAACTTCAAAAGGCTCTCTACCAAAACAGTATCTCCTTCGGTGGAAAGCGGAACACAGGAGTTTTGTACTATGACTGTACAAATTTCTTCTATGAAATCGAGGAGCAGGATGTGGACGGACTCAGGAAGTACGGGAAATCCAAGCAGCATCAACCGCTTCCAATCGTTGAAATGGGGCTTTTCACTGATTATGACGGCATACCTTTGGCAATGGCGATACACCCTGGCAACACCAATGAACAAATCACGCTAAAGCCGATCGAGAAAAAAGTCATTACAGATTTCGGACTGTCGAAGTTCATCGTGTGTACAGACGCCGGATTATGCTCTAAAGCAAACAAGCGGTTCAACACTATTCAGGATCGGTCATACATTGTTACTCAACCAATCAAGAAACTGAAGGCTGAACTCAAGGACTGGGCACTTGCTCCTGAGGGATGGCTGCGAGCAGGCGAACGGAAGACAAGAAAACGATACAACCTAGAAGATCTTAATGCGAATGAATGCTATGATGCCATATTCTACAAGGAATGTCCTGTAGATCAGAACTCCTTTGAAGAACGGCTCATTGTCACCTTCTCGTTCAAATATCAGGCTTATCAGAGAGCCATCCGTGAAGGCCAGATCGAACGCGCAACAAAAGCCATAGAACAGGGCGGCGACAAACTGAAACGTCGAAACCTTAACGATTACCGGAGATTCATCATCAGTACTTCCTCCACCGCAGACGGAGAGGTAGCAGACAAACACACATATACACTTAGCGAAGAAAAAATCAGTGAAGAAGCAAAGTATGACGGATTCTATGCCACTACCAGCGACCTTGATGACAATGACCCCATGGATATCATAAAAGTGAACCGCATGAGATGGCAGATTGAGGAGTGCTTCCGCATTATGAAAACTGAATTCCAGGCACGGCCAGCCTATGTGCAGAAGGATAACCACATCGAGGCACATTTCCTTACCTGCTTTACAGCTCTGTACCTGTACAGATATCTTGAGAAAATGACGAAAAGCAGATATACCTGCGAGCAGATCATTGACACTCTCCGTGACATGCGTTTGCATGAGATCATCGGCAAAGGCTACAGTTGCGACTACACAAGGACCGATATCACTGATGAACTGCATGATGCTTTTAGATTCCGAACGGATTATGAGTTTATGGATAGAGGTGACTTGAAAAATATTCTGCATGCTTCGAAAAAAGTAATACGACACGCAAAATCCAAATAATATACTAAGGCCCCTAACACTTTGAAATCACAAGGTTTAGGGGCCTTTTACGCTTTTTTTACTGTCAAAGACAGGAT
>NZ_SNXO01000083.1 GCF_004362975.1 Aminicella lysinilytica
TACCTCTACACCCAGTGTTAAAATTTAATGAAAGGAAAAGTTTGTGGTGATTTTTGCAATTTACACTTGACAAAGGTCACTTCATAACAGGTGCTATGATGGATAGTATTAAAGAATTACGCAATGAGAAAGGCCTGACCCAAAGCCAGGTTTCAGATCTTACTGGAATACCTTTGCGGACATATATAAACTATGAGAATGATAGACGAAAAGCTGGTAGCATCAAGTATGATTACATAGTTGAAAGACTTAATATGTATGGTTTTGTCGACGAAACTCATGGGATACTTTCCTTGGATGACATAGTATCAGCATGCGCCCGAATATTCGCGGATTACGACGTCAGATGCGGTATTCTGTTTGGATCCTATGCGACAGGAACTGCAACTGAAACCAGCGATGTAGATTTGCTGGTCGTCACTGAAGTCAGCGGCATTAAGTTCTATGGCATGGCCGAACGCCTTCGCGAGAAATTGAAGAAGAAGGTCGATTTGCTGAATGCCGGGCAGTTAACAGACAATGTCGAACTTACCAATGAGATACTGACCAAGGGGAGGCGGATATATGTTCAAGAATAATGAGTATTATATAGGGAAGATACTAGAAGACTTAGACTTCATTAGTGATCATATGAAGTCGGTAAATATAACAGATCTTGAAAGCAATCAATTGATACAGGATTCTATGATGTTCAGATTGATTCAGATTTCTGAAAAAGTCAAATGTTTAACTGACGAATATCGCGAAGAACATTTCAATATACCATGGACTGATATTTATGGATTAAGGAATCGTATTGTTCACGATTACGGCAATGTCGATCTAGGTGTAATCTATGATACACTCACGAAAGACATTCCCGATTTAAAAGAAATCCTGAGCAAATTATAGCTTCTCGATTTCCGCCATCATCTGTGTGAAGGGCAGCCCCACCACGTTCTCGTAATCGCCTTCGATGTGGTCGATGTACCTGCCGAAAGTGCCCTGAATGGCGTAGCCGCCGGCTTTGTCGTAGGGCTCGTCCGTGTCGATGTAGGCGTTGATCTCGGCGTCGCTGTAGCTGCGGCAGAACACATTCGTAATATTACAAAATGACCTTCGCGGAGTTTCTCCGGCTACTACGAGGGCTACGCCTGTCGCCACCTGGTGAGAGGTGTTTTTGATTGCGCTGATCATGTGGTAGGCCTCGGCCCGGTCCGCCGGTTTGCCAAGAATCTCGTCTTTATATACTACTGTGTCGGCGGCGATGATAAGGGCGCCGGCCAGTTCAGGATGAGCGGCCTCAATGGATAGAGCCTTCTTAAGGGACAGATACATGACGGCATCTTCCATGGCTATGCCTTCCGGCAGGGTCTCGTCTACGTCTGCGGGCATGACCTCCGGATCCAGGCCGTGTTCTCTCATTATTTCTATTCGGCGCGGCGATTGCGACGCCAGGATTATT
>NZ_SNXO01000084.1 GCF_004362975.1 Aminicella lysinilytica
TTCTGTTTTGCTCTGATAAAACAGAAATTAATCTTGCAAATTATTTTCTACTGGAATTTTCTTTTGCAAACTGGAAGTTAGTTTTGCAATCGACCACCGCATAAAACACTAAAATGAAAATAATATTTACTGTATAAAATATCATATTGGCAAATGCTCCAGGGATAATGCTCACAGTCGTCATCAAGGCAACTGAATATTTTTTTAGCGTACTCCTTTTATTTCCATCCATGTTTCTTTCTCCCTAATGTTACTCATAATCAGTTTGCGTTATTTCCGCTATAATCAAAGATGCGTATGTCATTTTTCTTCAACGGATTTGTATATCCAATGTTGGCCACGATATAGTTGTCACAGTATGTGTAACTAACGGTATCGATCGCCCATGATGTATATTCTCCAATATCTATCAGCTTAGAAGTGGCTCCTGTGCCGATGTCACACTGCCACAGATCATACTTATCATCATAGTAGTACAGCTTGTCACTTCTATATTCCATTTTATATGTCGATGGCGAAATGCTGAAAGGCTCGCCTAAATCGACCTGATATTTCCTGATGATTTTCTTCTCGCCTGTGTCATATATCAATATGCCGCTCTTGCTCATGGCGAGAAGCAATCTATTATTCTTATAAATATCCATATCCAAGACATAATCATCAGGATCCGTAGAAATGTTGTATGCCCTGGAAATGCCTGTTTCAACATTTATCGAGGTAAGTTCTCCTGTATACTCTTCGTATGAATAAAGTGTTTTATCTTGCAAAGAAAACAGTGTAGGCGAGGAACCTTCACATCTCACTTTTTTCAGCATGATGACTTTTCCGGACTTTAGATCTCTTTCATAGATTTTCCCATATTTCATGCCGCCGTAGAAATAGTATAGCTTGCTTTTGCTACATGCTATCATGTCCGGCTGATCAGTATTTTCAAACAGCTTTTCAGGACTTTTCTTTCCTTTGCTCAAACTCACTCTGTAATAATCACCGGCAGTATTCTCATCAAATGCCGGTTTATAATATGTGTAGTATAAGTATTTATCCACAATAAATGGGGCAGAGTAGCGACCAAAAGCACTACTTTCTAATATCATGTCTGTTTTCCCCTTTGATAATGACTCTATCATGATCCTGGATGTCAGCATTGTGCTATTGATGTATGCATAATTATCACCCTGACTGCTATCGTTCATATTCCCTGATGCATTGGCACTTTTAACCTTCATATCGTAATGATAGCTTTCAACTATTCCACTGATATGCAGGCAAACACATACTGCGGTAATCACTAATATCACAGCTGCAATAACTTTTATTACGTAAGTGGTAAACCACATGTACTGGATAATAATTAGGCCGCCCGGAAGGGCGGCGATTTTAGCTAAGGCTATTTGGTTTTGAAGCAGTTTTCAG
>NZ_SNXO01000085.1 GCF_004362975.1 Aminicella lysinilytica
TATTTGTGTGTAAATTCACTTTCAAGCATATATCAAACTACCTTTATGCTGCTTTAAGCATTTTCTGTTGTTTCTCTGCTATTTTAATCAACTCTTGATAGTCAGTTTCTTTGATGGCATTGTATGCTTTTGAATAAAATAGCCTTCTCGTATAACCCCATTTTTCATTTTCTTCCATCAGTACACTTCCCATAAGTCTGATCACTGAAGCTGAGTTTGGGAATATGCCGATTACTTTTGATCTGCGTTTGACTTCGCCATTCAGCCTCTCTATGTGGTTTGATGTTCGTATCACTTTTCGTACCCCTTCAGGCAGCCCCATTACCGTCATAGAGTCTTCAAATCCTTCGTCCAGACACTTGATTGCATCAGGCGCTACATCGCTGTAATCCTTGATTATCTCATCTCGCCTTTGCGTTGCCTCATCAAGAGTGTCCTTAGTAAACATTTCACGCAGCTCTGATCTCAGACCTATCTGATATTTCTTAGGCGCTTTCTCGACTATGTTTTTAGTGAAATGATAATGGCATCTCTGCCACGGCACATTTGGATAAACTTTGTGGACACCAAATATTATCCCTTCGTGTGCATCGGACGTGATCACTTTTATATTATCAAGACCTCTGTTCTTTAAACTCTGCAGGAAGTCTGTCCATGTCTCTTTGCTTTCGTTTTCATAGTAGTCAAACCCAAGCACTGTCTTGCGTCCGTCAGCGCTTATGCCGATGGCAATCATTAGTGGCTTTGAGATCACATGGTGGTTTTCTCGCACTTTGAGATATGTTCCATCTACGATAACGAACGGGTATGGTTCTGCTATCTGACGTGTCCGGAATTCTTCGACATTCTTGTCCAGATCCTTGCAGACCTCAGATACAGTCGACTTTGAGTATGACTGTCCGCACAATGTTTCCATTACTCGCGACACCTTTCTGGTGGATACGCCCGCTACCACCATCTCTGCCATAGTAGTGATCAGAGAGGCCTCGCTACGAGTATAGTTGTCAAATATCATTGATTTGAATGGGACATTTCTATGTCTTGGTACATTGAGGGTTATCTTGCCTATCCTTGTTACCAGATCTTTCTCACGCATGCCGTTTCTGCTGTCCTGTCGTTCCTCAGTGCGTTCATACGGTTTAGCATGCAGTTGAGCTTCAGATTCCGCAAGCAGGATACTGTTCAAGTTGTTCTGCAGCAGTTCTGCGAATGCACCTTCTCGATTTTCTGATAAAAGTTGTAGCATTTCTTCCTGATTTAGTGTAACATTTAATTGAGCCATTTTGCTTTACCTCCAAGTTTTAGTTATATTTTCAATTTCAATTATACTTGAAAGTGGAGCATTTGGCTCTATATTTTTTTGATCTCTCCAATTCTCTCTTTTACACCATTATACGGAC
>NZ_SNXO01000086.1 GCF_004362975.1 Aminicella lysinilytica
TAGATGTAGTATATAAATCGGACAATAGTTTTGAGAAATTTCTCCATTGGTAGTACAATATCAAATATGAGGAGGAGTATGCTATGCCAAGAAGATACAGCAGTGAATTCAAGAAGGATGCATTACAATATGTAAGGGATCATCCTGACATAGATATGCGAGTTTGTGCCGAATATCTAGGAATGCCATATGATACGCTTTATGGTTGGTACAAGATGGATCGCCGTGAGCAAAGCGGCTGCGATACGATTGATGCAGGCGCATCGAAGTTGAGCGATGAAGAAAAAGAAAACATCCGCCTCAGACGCGAGCTAAGGGATACGAAAGACGCACTTGAAGTATTAAAAAAAGCCATCAGCATTCTGGGAAAATAACAGAGGTGATTTACCTGGCAGTTTCAGAAATTACTGATTGTCTGCCCGCGGGACGCAAATTTTCTGTTAGCGGAGTGCTGAAAAAACTAGGCGTCTCACGCAGTGGATATTACGATTGGTTAAAGCGCAAACCAAGCAATCAGGCTATACAACGGGAATTCGTCAAAGAGAATATAAAAAAGATATACGATGACAATTACCGCATATATGGAGCTCCCAAAATCACAAAGGAACTTAATGGTAAAGGTATAAGCGTTGCTGAACGAACCGTTACAAAATATATGAGAGAGATGAAAATAAGAGCATGCTACATTACACCATATACTGTTACGACCATAAGCGAGGACTTCACAAGTAAACTACAGAATCTGCTAAGGAGAAATTTCAACCCGGAAAGACCGAATGCAGTATGGTGCACTGATATAACATATATTTATACGGAAGAAGGATTTATTTACCTGTCTTGCATAATGGATATTTTTTCTCGGAAAATAGTTGCCTGGGAACTATCTAATACGTTAGAGACTGTACATGTGATCAATGCTATACGCAAAGCACTGTATAAAACGTCTGGCGTAATTCCAAGGATCATCCATACTGACCGTGGTGTCCAATACACTTCCGATGCGTATATCAGGGAGACATCAGGAATGCAACGGAGTTATTCGGGGAAAGGAAATCCCTGGGACAATGCCTGTATAGAATCATTCCATGCCCTGATTAAACGAGAGTGGTTGAACCGGTTCAGAATAAAGAATTTTAATCATGCCTACAAGTTGATATTTGAATACATAGACACATATTACAACACGCGCAGGATCCATAGCCACTGTGACTACAAGTCACCAGAGCAATATGAACGTGATTACTATAGACTAAAGGAAAGTCTATTCGATATAGCAGTATGATTCGCTATAATAGCGATAAAGAAATTTCAAAAAAACTGTCCGAAATCTTGACAGAGTACCA
>NZ_SNXO01000087.1 GCF_004362975.1 Aminicella lysinilytica
CCCGAGTGTGAAGAAATCTCTGTAAATTCATAGTATATGAAAAAGGCTTTCTATGATAAAATCAAAATCATAGGAGGCCTTTTATGGTAGCTAAGAAAAAAGAAGTTTACAAAGCAAAACCGATGACAGAAGGAAAGAGAAATATCATCCAGGGGTTATTCGATGAATATGACATCGAGACAGCTGACGATATTCAGGATGCGTTGAAAGATCTTCTTTCGGGAACGATTGAAGGGATGATGGAATCTGAGATCGATGAGCATCTTGGATATGGCAGATACGAGCGCGCTGCCGAAAGCAACTCACGTAACGGAACAAAACCTAAACGTATACGCAGTAAATATGGTGAACTGGAGGTCAATGTGCCGCAGGATCGGCAGAGCACATTCGAACCCAAAGTCGTTCCCAAACGGCAAAAGGACATATCGTCGATCGATGATAAGATCATTTCTATGTATGCCAAAGGTATGACTACCAGGCAAATATCCGAAACAATAGAAGACATATACGGGTTTGAAGTCAGCGAAGGTATGGTCTCAGACGTCACTGATAAGCTGCTACCACAGATAGAGGACTGGCAGAACCGTCCGTTGTCAGCAGTATACCCGATAGTATTTATTGACGCTGTACATTTTTCAGTCAGATCCGAAGGTGTCATACAGAAACTGGCGGCATATGTAGTGCTTGGTATCAATGATGATGGTAGAAAAGAGATACTGTCGATCATTATCGGAGATAACGAGAGTAGCAAGTTCTGGCTCAGTGTTTTGAACAGTCTGAAGAATCGTGGCGTTCAGGATATACTGATACTCTGCTCGGATGGTCTGACCGGCATCAAAGATGCGATAACTGCAGCATTTCCTAAAACGGAACAGCAGCGGTGTATCGTTCACATGGTACGCAATACGTTGAAATATGTGGCTAACAAAGATATGAAATCATTTGCAAGAGACCTGAAAACCATCTATACAGCTGCAGATGAAAAAACAGCTTTGGCAAGGAGAGATTCTGTCACCAAGAAATGGTCAGATCAGTATCCGAATGCGATGAATCGCTGGGCCGAGAACTGGGATGTCATAACACCGATCTTCAAATTCTCAAAGGATGTGAGAACGGCATTCTACACGACTAACGCCATAGAGTCAGTCAATTCTTCATACAGGCGGCTGAATCGCCAAAGAAGCGTTTTCCCGAGCCCTCAGGCACTGCTAAAAGCGTTGTATCTGGCCACATTCGAAATATCAAAAAAATGGACCATGCCTATCAGAAATTGGGGGAAAGTACGTGGCGAATTGAGCGTCATGTATCCT
>NZ_SNXO01000088.1 GCF_004362975.1 Aminicella lysinilytica
TGAGCTGGTACAATATAGTTGTAATACGTCTGTGACTTTTGTAAAATATAGTTATTATGAAAGGAGCACATCATGACACACTTTGAACCAGAAGTTGAGAGAAATATTGTTAAGCAACATATCCAAAATGGTCGTACTTATGAAAGCCTGGCTAACGAATATGGCTGTTCGCGATATGTAATTGGCAGATTGGTAGGCAACTATCTTAAGGAAGCAAGGCGGCACGAACTGGAAAGCAAGCAAATAGCCGATATGGAAACCATGAATCGACTTCAGAAAGAAAATGAAGAATTAAAGAAGGAGAATGACTTCCTAAAAAAAGCAGCGGCATTCTTCGCGAAGGAAAGCAAATAACCAAATACAGGTTTATTGATAAATACTCTAAGCGCTACGGAGTAAACTGGCTCTTAAAACGTTTGAAGGTTTATCCAAATGCTTACTACAACTACAAGAAGCACCGCAAGAATGCCCAACAAAAATCCAAAGCTTCTATACTGAAAGTCATTGAGAAACAATACCATGATGCCGACGGAGTACCAGGTTATCGTATGATGAAGACCCTGTTAATAAACAATGAAAAAATCGATCTAAGCGTACAAACTGTACGTAAATACATGAATGTAGAACTTGGATTGAAGTCAGTTACGAGAAAGTCCAAATATGTATATTACAAGGGACCTGAGGCCTATGAGATCGCAGAGAATATCATAAATCGTGAGTTTACCGCCGAAGCCAGAAACACTAAATGGTGTGTTGATTTCACATACCTGTTTTTGGCCAATCACAGCAAACGATACAACTGTACGATCATAGATCTATACGACCGCAGAGTTGTTGCCAGTGTAAACGGCAGACACATCAATGCTCAGCTCGCAATTGATACACTCACAAAAGCAATAGAACGTTGCGATGGAAAAACCGGAATGATCCTTCATAGTGACCGTGGCAGTCAGTTTACATCAAAAGGCTTCACGGAATTCTGTAAAAATCATGGAGTTACACAGAGTATGAGTCGGCCTGGTTGTCCATACGACAATGCACCAATGGAGCGTTATTACAATACTCTAAAAGCCGAGCTGATCAACCTGAGGACATTCTCTACAGAGGAGTTGCTCTATCAGAAAGTCAACGCTTATGCATATGGATGGTACAACAACAAGAGACCACATTCATTTAACAATGGTTTACCACCAGCTAAAGTCGCATAAAAGGCGCATGCCTATTACAATTTTGCTTGACCAGAACA
>NZ_SNXO01000089.1 GCF_004362975.1 Aminicella lysinilytica
TGTCAAGTCCATATTTGTGTGTAAATTCACTTCAGTTAAAATGTATCACCATCAGTTATGCAGCATTCCCGCTTTGTATTTTTATCATTATGCTGGTTCGCTTTTCATAGTAATCTTTCATATCAAACAGTCTCGGAAGGGTTGTCCAATCGTTATGGTCATCCAGGAGTACCGCCCCTATGAGTCGGATCACAGATGCAGAGTTCGGGAATATCTGTATCACTTTTTCCCGTCTTCTTATCTCCCGGTTTTCACGTTCGATAGTATTGCTCGTTCTTAGAGACTTCCTGTATTTTGATGGTAGTGCCATGATTATCATACTATCTTCAAATCCACTATCCAGTATAGCCATAGAGTCCTTGGCGCTGTCCTTGTATTCTTCGCAGATGGTATCTTTCAATCGGCGTGCTTCTCCGATTGTGGATGAGTTGAACATATCCGTCAATTCGGACGACAGCCCTGCCATGAACCGTTTAGGGCATCTACTCAATATGTTACGTCTTAGATGAACCTGGCATCTTTGCCATGACGCGCCCACAAATGACTCTTTGATCGCAGCTACCAGCCCGGTATGGGCATCTGAAGTAATAATATCAACATCACGTAGCCCCCGGCTTTTAAGCCCTTCAAAGAATTCCTTCCATGTGCTTTCGGATTCTGTATCATATATATCGAACCCTATGATTTCTTTGTGTCCGCTGGTATTTATTCCAACTGCTACAAACAGCGCTTTGGATCTGATTCTATGATCTTCTCGCACCTTTACATATATCGCATCTGCCATAATGAACGGATATTTCTCAGGAAGCAGCCGTTCCTTGAACTGTTTTACTGGAACATCCAGCCCTTTGCATATCTCCGAAACGGTTGATTTCGAAAATGTCTCGCCACACAATTCAGCAGTCACTTTTTTAACGCTTTGTGTTGATACGCCTTGGGTCACCATCTCCATCATCGTTGCGATCAGAGCCTGTTCATTTCGTTGATAATTTTCAAAGAGTGTAGTCTGAAATGGCATATCTCTATGTCTAGGTACCTTCAGCTCCAGCGTGCCGATCCTTGTGTTCAAGTCTCTTGTTCTGGTGCCATTTCTGTAATCGGTTCTGTCCTCCGTCCTTTCATAATTCTCTGCACCAAGTTGTTCTGTTGATTCCGCCTCGAGTACTGTATTGAGGATAGTTTCCATCAATATACCAAAAG
>NZ_SNXO01000090.1 GCF_004362975.1 Aminicella lysinilytica
GCAAGTTGCAAAAACTTCAACTAAAGTTTTTGATACTTGTATTATCTCAGATTCAGGTGGGTTTGAACAGGTACATGTGGTTTACCACTTACGAAAGTTGTAATATTTCTCCTTCTAGTGTAGCTAGAATTATTGACCATGTTAACTATGATCTTAATTCATTACCTGAAATATTATCAATTGACGAATTCAAGGGTAATGCCGGTAGAAAATTTCAGTGTATACTCACAAATCCGAAAAAACATGAAGTATTAGATATTCTTCCAGAAAGAACTATAGAAAGCCTAAGTGCCTATTTTGCAACGTTTAACAATCGCAATAATGTTAAATACATTGTTATGGATATGAGCAGCTTATTTAGAAGTATGGCGAAAAGCTGTTTCCCCAATGCAGAAATTATCGCGGACAAATATCATGTTTACAGACAGGTTCAATGGGCTTTTGAGGATATTAGAAAACAAGTTCAAAAAGAGTTTGGTACTAAAAGAAGAAAGTATTTCAAACGGTCAAGGACATTATTGTTGAAAGGTAGAGAAAAATTAACAGAAGATGAACTCCAGCAAGTATCCCTAATGCTGCAGCTATCTAAACCTCTAGCACAAAGCTATTACTTGATGCACGAATTTAGAGAGTTTATGAAATCAAAAGACTTGATTACAGCAAGAAAAAAACTTGGTGATTGGTTCATGCACGTGGGTGCAACAGACCTGACTAGATTTCATAAATGCGTCGAAACATTCTCCAGTTGGCAAGAAGAAATACTTAATGCATTCAATACAGGTTTAACAAACGGATACACTGAAGGTTGCAACAATAAAATTAAGGTGCTTAAAAGAAATGCTTATGGCGTACGTAATTTCCCTAGGTTTAGGAAAAGAATTATGCATGTTATGAGTGCTTAAAATATCATAAACCATAAAATTTAACATCACTTATTTGACTGAGATCAAATAGCAAAACTGGACGCATAAAAATGCGTCCAGAAAGTCAATTTTTTTATTAAATTGTGTGTCACCCCAACATTTGACACAGAGACACAAAAAAGCACCTAGAGTTTAGATAGTCAATCTAACTTTAAGTGCTTTCTATTTGGTACTCTGTCAAGATTTCGGACAGTTTTTTTGAAATTTCTTTATCGCTATTATAGCGAATCATACTGCTATATCGAATAGACTTTCCTTTAGT
>NZ_SNXO01000091.1 GCF_004362975.1 Aminicella lysinilytica
ATAAACCGGCGCGATGAAATAACTCAGCCATATTTTTCAGGCATACCAAAGAACGAACGATTGAATGTCAAATATCTCATTTCAGATATGTACAAGCCATATCTTGCATATGTAGATAAGTATTTTCCCAACGCTACATCCGTAGTTGACGCTTTTCATGTCATACAACTGATAAACCGTGAATTGCTTGGATACATAAGATGGGTGCAAAGAAGACTTGATAGTGAGGAACACGAATTACATGAAAAAAGAGAACAGGAATTTGGGCATACGATGCCCTTCACCCATTCCAAAGACTATCTCCTTCTTAAAAAATATCACTGGATGCTGATCAAGAACAGATCAGATATCAAGTACTACACTCAGCCTCGTATGAACTACCAGCTCAATCGTATGATGAATACATTCGATTATGAAGAATGGCTCTATCGCATAGATCCCAGCTTCAAAGATCGTAGAGATCTCAAGGAAAAGTATATCGATTTCAACCAGAAATATGCTGGTGATCCAAAGGGCGCAAGGAAAGCCTTGCCTGAGATCATAGAACTATACAGGACAAGTTCTTACAAAATGTTTCAGGAAATATCTGTGACCCTTAAAGAGCACTTTGAGCCCATAATTACTTCTTTCATCATCGCAGAGAGGCTCAGCAAGGACAAAACCTCTTACCAGAGCCGCCTCTCCAACGGTCCTATGGAATCGTTGAACAGGATCCCCAAGGATATGAAAAGGATAGGCAGGGGCTACCTTAATTTCTACCACATCAGGAACAGATTCCTGTTTGCAGGAAGAAAAAATGCCCGCATTCTAGGGGTTCCTAAAACCTTGGATGAGATCTATCTTAAGAACCTGAAACCTATTGACGATTGATAAATCGAGAGGAGCAGATATCACTCTGCTCCTCTCTGATTAGTATGCTGTTTTTACCGAAGTTGTCCCCAACTCCTGGTACTCTGTCAAGATTTCGGACAGTTTTTTTGAAATTTCTTTATCGCTATTATAGCGAATCATACTGCTATATCGAATAGACTTTCCTTTAGT